>CANRMV010000066.1 GCA_947631875.1 uncultured Clostridia bacterium | reverse complement strand
TCGAGGACGTTTACGAGCCATATTTGTTGCAACTTGGCTTTGTTGCACGAACTCCAAGAGGTAGGGTTGCACTTGAAAATGCCTATAAGCATTTGGGGCTGCCATACACAGAGAAAAAGTGAGGGCGCTATGAATATTCGAAAAATGCAAATTGAGGATTATGACCAAGTTAAAGAAATTCAAATTGAAGTTAACAACCTTCACATTCAAGGCAATCCCGACAATTTTGTTGAAACGGACAACCCTTTTGCTTATGATTACTTTTTGTCCTTAATTCAGGATGAAACTGCGCACAACTATGTTTATGAAGAAAACGGCAAAATTTTGGGCGTGATGCTTGCAAGCGAAAAGCCTGTTTCGTCTGTGCCTTTCATCAGAAAAAGAAAAATCATGGACCTAAATTCCATTTGTGTTAAAAAAGGTCACCAAAGAAAAGGAATTGGAAAAAGCCTTTTAGGGTTTTTAGAAAAAGTCGCAAAAGAACAAAACTTTGATGCAATCACACTTAATGTTTGGGCTTTCAATAAGTCCGCAATAAAATTTTATGAAAAAGAAGGTATGGTTTGCACAAGTTTGAAATATGAGAAAAAATTGAAGAAGTAATATGCAAAGAGAACTGTTAAAAAGCACATATTTTTATGATTTGCCACAAGAGTTGATTGCGCAAACTCCAATCGAGCCACGCGACCACTCGCGTCTTTTGTGCTATAATTGCAAAACGGAAAAAATCGAACACAAACATTTTTATGACATCCTAAACTTTTTGAAAGCGGGCGATGTGCTTGTTGTGAACAACACAAAAGTTTTGCCTGCACGGCTGTTTGGCTTCAAAGACACCGGCGCAAAAATTGAAATATTGCTGCAAAAACGAATTGACCTAAAAAATTGGGATGTGATAACCAAACCTGCCAAAAGGCTTTCTGTTGGAACGGAAGTTGTTTTTAACGAAAACATAAAATGCGTTGTAACAGAAAAAGGCGACTATGGCTCGTGCAAAGTGCGCTTTGAGTTTTCGCCAAACAAAACTTTTGAGGAGCATCTGCTGGAAATTGGAACAATGCCACTTCCTCCATACATCAAAGAAAAACTTCAAAATCAAAAGCGCTATCAAACAGTTTATGCAAAAGTGGATGGGTCAAGCGCTGCACCAACTGCTGGGCTTCATTTCACAGCCGAACTTCTTGAAAAGATAAAGGCAAAAGGCGTTGAAATTTTGGAAGTTTTGCTTCATGTTGGGCTTGGAACTTTTAGACCTGTGAAAGAGGACAACATATTAAATCACGAAATGCACAGCGAATATTTTGAAATCACACAAGAGATTGCAAACAAAATAAATCAGGCAAAAAAAGAGCATCGCAGAATTATTGCGGTTGGGACGACATCTGTCCGCGTTTTGGAAAGCGGCGTGAATGAAAATGGCGAACTTGTGCCACAAAAGCGTGAAACCAAAATTTTCATATATCCGCCATACAAATTCAAAATGGTTGATGCCTTGATAACAAATTTTCACCTGCCAGAAAGCACTTTGATTATGCTTGTTTCGGCATTTATTGGAAACATTGACAAAACATTGGCGCTTTACAAAACCGCAGTTGAAGAAAAATATCGCTTTTTCTCTTTCGGCGATGCCATGTTTATTGAAAAATAATCAAATAAAATAAGGAGAAACATCATGAAAAGTACTATCGAAATTGGGGCAACATATAAGCACTATAAAGGCAATTTATACAAAGTTCTTGCCGTTGCAAAACACAGCGAGACGCAAGAAGATTTGGTTGTGTATATCGCACTTTATGGAAATGGGCAAATTTGGGCTAGGCCTGCTTCTATGTGGAATGAAACTGTGGAAAAAGACGGGCAAAAAATGAAGCGTTTCACAAAGGTTGAAATTTAGAGGTGTTTTATGAAAGACGAATTTTTCTCATTTGAAGTGGTTAAAACTTGTCCTAAAACAGGGGCAAGAGCGGGCATTTTTCACACGCCAAGAGGCGACATCAAAACGCCTGTGTTTATGCCTGTTGGAACGCAAGCAACTGTCAAAGGGCTTAGGCCAGAAGATTTGGATGACATGGGTGCACAAATAATTTTATCAAACACCTATCATCTTTTTTTGCGTCCCGGCCACGACATCGTTGAAAAGGCTGGCGGCCTGCACAAATTCATGAATTATGAAAAACCAATCCTAACCGACAGCGGCGGCTTTCAAGTGTTCTCACTTTCAGATTTAAGAAAGGTTTCAAATGCCGGAGTGGAATTTCGTTCGCATTTGAGTGGTGAAAAATTTATGATGACCCCAGAACTTTGCATGGACATTCAAAACTCGCTTGACAGCGACATCAACATGGCTCTCGACCAATGCACAGATGCCAACGACAACTATGCCCAAGCAGAGAGCGCTTTGCAACTTACAACTCATTGGCTGGAAAGAAGTTTTAAGGCACATAAAGGCGGCCGCCACGTGCTTTTTCCTATTGTTCAGGGGAACATGTATAAAGATTTGCGCGCAAAGAGCGTTGAGGCGTGCAAGCCATTCACAAGGTGCGGAATCGCTGTGGGCGGACTGTCGGTGGGCGAGCCTAAGCCGGTTATGTATGATATGCTGGACTTTTTAAACCCACTTTTGCCACAAGATATGCCAAGATATTTGATGGGTGTGGGCAGCCCGGATTGCCTTTTGGAGGGTTATGCGCGCGGAATTGATATGATGGATTGCGTGTTGCCAACCAGGATTGCCAGAAACGGAACAGCCTTTTGCAAAACAGGAAAAATGGTCATGAAAAACTCCCAATACAAAGAAGATTTCAAGCCTTTGGAGGACGATTGCGATTGCTACACTTGCAAACACTTCACGCGAGCATATATAAGGCATCTTGTGAATGCCGGCGAAATGCTTGGAGCAGAACTTTTGTCCATACACAACTTGCGCTTCCTTATAAGGCTTGCAGAAGAGGCGCGAGAGGCGATAATTGGTGGCTATTTTGTTGAATTTAAGGACGAATTTTTGAAAAACTACAAAATTTAATAGAATAACTTGTTTGTTAAAAATATAAAATTAAAACAAAAAAACAGCAAATTTGTTGCTGTTTTTTACACTTTAAAATTGACGTGGTTCATTTTGATGTTCCATTTATTTTTTCCACGCATTTATTGAACGCTTTATTCAAGATTTGACTATATTTTATGTCGCTGTTTTCATTGGACAAATTAACATTCAAGTTTGCAGGGTTTCCATAAAAAATAAACTCTTTTTCTTTAACAAATTGGTTTATTTCAAGCGAACTTGATTTGACACAATCTTTAAACGCAACGGTTTGACCTTTATCATCAATAAGTGTAATCTGCGTGTCCGCTTTTACATCCAAATTTATCTCAAAAACGGGTTTAGAAGGGCAGGCTTTGTCAGTCAGCATAAATTTGAAACGAAGTTTGCAATCTTCCAAATCAATGTCATGTTTTGGCGACCCATTTTTAATTTTTAACACAGGAATAATAGAAAAATCTATTTTACAACTCTCTGCGAGATAATCTGGGCGCGCACTGTTATAAATTTTTAACAACTGTTCCGCAAAATCACCAATATGAATAGAATACTCCATTTTCTCTCCATTAAAAGCGATATGAATTAAATCAAAAAAAGGTGCATAAAGTCAATGCGTTGCTTAATATTGGGAGCAAGGAGCAGAACTTAATTAAAATAAAAAATAAAAGTTGTCATCAAGTAAAAGTAACGGGGAAAATATTGGGCGGGCGCAAATTTTTTTGCGAAATCTCACCGTCTTTATCTATTCGCAAAAGACAGGTTTTACGCATAAAAAGACTATATTTTGGGTGATATGCATGCATAATTCCACAAAATGTGGTATTATGCAATAAAATGTCTTTTTTCTTATTTTTTTGTTTTTTTACATAAATTATTTTGTTTTCAAACTTTGGCTTCTATTTTTTTTAACATTGTTTATCACATGTCACACAAATTTCAATTACTTCTTTTGCTTTTTCATATCTCATCATCTTGGAGTTGCTTTGTTCAACTTTCCCAACTATTCCAAAAAACTTGTTGACATCTTTTTCATCAAAAAATCTTTTATTATAGCCTTCAACAAAATAAAAGTTGTTTTCCAACATTTTTCCTTGACCAGCGCCATGATTTGTGTCATAAACAGAATTTACGCGAGCAAGCAAATGCCCCTTATTTTTTATTATTCTTTTGAGTTCAAGCATAATCTTTTTTGTTAGTTCTTCGCTGAAATAGTGCAAACACAAATCTGCAATCACAACATCAAAAGAATTGTCCTTAAATGGCATTTTCTTTGAAATATCAACTTGTTTGGTTTTGATTGTGGGCAATTTCTCTTGTATGTTTTTTATTGCAACTTCGGACAAATCTGTGGCGATTTCAGTTAACCCATGTTCCACAAGATATTGTGCATTATTGCCAAGCCCACAACCAATTTCTAGTATTTTTCCGTTTTTTAATATTTGCAAATACTTATCAAGCCATAAATCATATTTTAATTCCTTTTGACTGTGTTTGGCAAAATTTTCATCCCAATATTCATTAAAATTTCTGTCAATGGTGCTCATTTTTATGCCTTGCTCCTTTTTAAATAAAAAAATGCATTTTTAGAGTGCACTTTTTTATTGAAATTTTTTATTCTTGTGTGGTTTTCTTTGTGGATTTTTTGATTTCTTTTTCTTTTCTTGCATAGTAGTCTTGAACTGCGGCTCTGATGCTTTCTTCTGCAAGAATTGAACAGTGAATTTTGTGTGGTGGAAGTTCTCCTAAAAGATCTAAAACATCCTTGTTTGTGACTTTTAACGCTTCTTCAATGGTTTTCCCTTTAATCAAATCGCAAGCCATATCGGTTGATGCGATTGCTGCACAACAGCCAAATGTTTTGAATTTTGCGTTCTCAATTACGCCATCGTCATTGATTTTGAGATACATTTTCATGATATCTCCACAAGCAGCATTTCCAACTTCTCCAATGCCGTTTGCACCATGCATTCCACCTGCATTTCTTGGATTTTGAAATCTATCAATTACAGTTTTGCTATACATTTTAATACCTCCCTGCTTGAATTGGTGAAATTGCACGAAGTTTTGCAACCACCTTTTGAATTTCGTCTGTTACATAATCAACGTCTGATTTTGAAATGTTTGTTCCAAAAGAAAATCTAACTGTTCCTTGTGCTATTTCATCAGGAACTCCCATCGCTTTCAACACGTGAGATGGCAGAAGGGATTTTGATGTGCAAGCCGATGCTGTTGATGTGCAAATTCCTGCCAAGTCCAAAAGCATCATTATGCTTTCGCCTTCAATTCCATAGAAGGAAACGCTGACGATTGCATTCGATTTTTGATGTGGATGTCCATTTATTTGAATGTAGTCCACTTTTTCTTTAAGTTTTTCTATGAAATATTCACGAATGCTCTTCAATTTTTTGTTGTTGATGTCGTGATTTCTTGTTGCAATTTCAATCGCTTTGCCAAATCCAGCAATACCTGGAACATTTTCCGTTCCCGCACGCTTTCCGCGTTCTTGGCTGTCTCCGCCAAACAAAATTGGGTCTATTCTCACGCCATTTTTAACATAAAGTGCCCCAACGCCCTTTGGTCCATGAATTTTGTGTGCAGACATTGACATCAAATCAATTTCCATGTCTTGAACATCCATTTTGAGGCATCCAATCGCTTGAACTGCATCTGTGTGGAAATAAATCTTGTAGTCATGAGCAATTTTTGCAATGGCTTTTATGTTTTGAATTGTGCCAACTTCATTGTTCACAGTCATAACTGAAATTAAAGTTGTGTCCTTTCTGATTTCATGCAAAAGTGCTGCCAAATCCACAAGTCCATGTGAATCAACAGGAAGATAAGTCACCTCAAAGCCTTCTCTTTCAAGTTGTTGGCAAGCGTGCAAAACAGCATGATGCTCAATTTGAGTTGTGATAATGTGTTTGCCCTTATTTGCGTTTGCATGAGCAACGCCTAAAATTGCCCAGTTGTCGGCCTCAGTGCCGCCGCTAGTGAAATAAATTTCGTTTGCCTTGCTGGCGTTTATTGCCTCTTTAACTCTGTCTCTTGCTCTGTCGATAATGGCAGTTGCTTCGCGTCCCAAACTGTGGAGTGAGCCAGCATTGCCATAGAGTGTGTT
>CANRMV010000065.1 GCA_947631875.1 uncultured Clostridia bacterium | reverse complement strand
ATCCGCAAGATATATTGGAACTTTTTTGCCGTTTACAGGGCTCACAGCAAACAATCCTTCAAGATGACAGCCTGTTTTTGTTTTTTGGTCAGAAATTCTGTCAAATTCACTTCTCAAAGCAGTTTGTTGCCTGTATTTTTCAACTTCATCAAAATTTTTGATTTTGTTTTTTAATTTGTCCACAACTTCATTTTCTGGTGCAAGCACCATGAAAGTTATGCCATATATCGTTTCAATGCAAGTGGTGAAAATGTCAAAATCCCCAACCTTTTTCCCAGCATCGTCAACAATATCAAACTTCACTTGCATTCCTTCGCTTTTGCCAATCCAATTTCGCTGAGCCTCTTTCAAACTTTCTGCCATATCAATTCGGTCTATGTTGCCAAGCATCTTTTCGCAATAGTCGCGCATTTTCAAAAACCAAACATTTCTTTCTTTTTGCACAACATCTCCGCCACAGCGGTCGCACTTTCCGCCCTGACTGTCCTCGTTGGAGAGCACTGTTTGACAATTTGGGCAAAAGTTCACAAGTCCTTTCTTTTTATAAGCCTTTCCATGTTTGAAAAGTTGCAAGAAAATCCACTGTGTCCATTTATAAAACTCTGGGTCACTTGTGCAAATTGTTCTGTCATAATCAAATGAAAGCCCAAGTTCTTTAAACTGCTGAATAAACTTTTCCATTCCAATGCGAACAAACTCATGAGGGTCTGTTCCATTTTTTATTGCAGCATTTTCAGCAGGAAGCCCAAATGCATCTCCCCCAATAGGAAAAAGCACATTGAAACCATTAAACCTTTTGTATCTTGCAAGCGCATCGGCAGGAATAGTTCCCTTCAAGTGCCCCATGTGCAAACTCGCCCCACTCACATTTGGAAATTCATACAAAACATAAAATTTGGGTTTTGTTGGATGAAAATCAACCGCCTTAAAACGTTCTTCATTTTCCCATTTTTTTTGCCATTTTTTTTCAACTTCTCTAAAATCGTAATTATTCATAAAATCCTCACACAAAAAAACTTGTTTACATTGTAGCAAACAAGCCTTAAATTTGTCAAGAAAACAAAAAGATTAGTTTTCTTTTTTCCTGACGGCATTGAAAATCGAGCCCAAAGCAATAACAACCAAAGATGGCACATAAAGCCAGAATGCAACATTATATTTCAACAGTATCTCCCAAAATTCAAGTGGCAACTGGAACAAAAGCGCTCCTTCTTGTGCCATTCCAAGCCAAAAGTTGCTGATAAGAAGCATAAACATTCCAAGTGCCAAAAGCCAATTTGTTTTCACATTGAACAGCAGTTCCAAGAAAGTGATGCACAAATTTGCAAAATACATAAGAGAAATAAGTTCCAGCGTTCCCAAAGTAGGATAAAATCTTGGCATAATGAAATACAAAATCAAGCAAGCAGCCACCCTTAACGCAATGTTAAAAACCTTTGCAGCAATGCTTTTGTTGAGGCAAAGAGTGTAAATAAAATAGAAAAATTGAACACCGCAAAAAATGCCAAGCCCAATAAGTAGTTGTGTCCTATCTGCCTTGCCTATGTTATACAAAAGAAAATAATCGGCAACAGCGTTTGCTCCCAGCCCAAGCGTAATGAAAATGCTTGGCGATTTAAACTTAACAAAAACAAGAGACAAAACAAAGCAAGCAATCACGCAAGACCAAGAGAGGATGTTGTTTTTCAAATCCCCTTTAATGCAAACATAAATAAAAGTGGCAAGAATGCCACAAGCAAGCATGCCAGATGCAACATATTTAAATAAATTCCAACCTTTAACTTTCATACAGATATAATATCACAAAAATCGACAAATACCAAACATTTTAACAAAAATAAAGCACAAAATCACACATTTTCGTCATTTTCTTCGTTTTCAGGGGCTGTTCCAGCCAAAAATTCGTAATAATCAAAAATCATATCATTTAAATTTTGCACAACGGCTCGCACATTTCTAAATTTTTTTGAAACATAATTAAGACCAATAACAAGCCCGTTCACAACCATCAAATCTTTTTTCTCGCATGCTTTCACAATGGAATTTGTAACAAATTCAACATCGTCCAAAACATCAGTTCTCTTTCTCTCAAATTTCAAAATGGACAAAATTTGATTACAATCCTTCACAATCGCAGCAAAAAGTTTGTCTTGCTCTGGAAACTCCTCTTCCACCTCTTCTTCTTGCTCCTCAACATGCTCTGGCAACTCGCTTTCATGTTTAAGCACATCATCGGCAGTTAAAGCAGGATCAACTTCAAAACATTTGCAAATTGTATCTCTGTAAGGTTTAACAATTTTGTCCAAAAAGTTTTGTGTTGGCGTCAGTTTGCTGTCCTTAAAATAAGTTTCCAGAAATCTGTTTGTGTTAAGTTTTTCGTTTATTAAATCATTGAAAATTGTCGCGCACAAAGCCAACTTTTTGTCATCCTCACTTGGCAAAAAAATCTTAACCGCCCCCGTTTTCTTGTCAATTAAAAAGGCTTTTGAAAACTCCAACTCTTCGTCAAAATTTTGCAAGCAATCGCTGAGCAAATTCAAAATATCTTCACTCTGTGTCATAACAGCCAAAAATTTGTCTAGTCTTTTGTTAAGGTCCAAAAACTTGCCTGTTAAAACATCGTTGCAAGCCACCACAAATCTTTCAACATCAAGAATATTTGTTGCTTCCATAAAAACCTCCAATATGCAAATATTTTAACATAAAAGCGTAAAAAATCAAATAAATTTGCAAACAAGCATAAAAAAATTGATTTTTTTTGAAATAAATGCTATGATTTAAACAACAAATTGGAGTAAATAAGGAAAAATTTATGGATTATGATGCAGTAACAAACAAATTGATAATTCTTTTCTGCCTAGACAAAATGGAAATGCCTTTGACAGAAAGTTCAATCATTGAAATTTGTTCAGTGAAAAATAATTGGGTGAACTATATGGATTGTTTGGACCTTTTATATCAACTCACAGAGGCCAAACTCATATACAAAACGGAATGCAAAGAAAAAGAAATGCGATACAGCCTAACCTTTGAAGGAAGAGAGTGTTTGTCTTATTTTTATAAGCGCATTCCAATGAATTTGCGTGAAGAAATCACCCAATACAGCAAAGCCAACCGCCTTTCAATCAAACAAGCGCAAGAATATTATGCAAACTACACCGATGCGGATGATGGCTCATATTTGGTGACATTAAGAATTTATGAAAGTTTGATAAGCGCACCTTTGTTTGAAATTAACATAAAAGCGCCAACAAGACAATCTGCCGAAGAGGCATGCAAAAAATGGAAACAGTCGGCTCCAAGCATATATGAGCACATTTTTGACAGCCTCATAAACACCGACTAATTTTGCATAATACACAGCATATTGTGGTGTTATGCAATGCATACTACACCACATCTGCCAAAATTACAAATTTTAAGAATTTAAATTAAAGTCAGCAAAACACAGTTGACTTTTTTTTGTATATTTGTTATACTAAGTGTATGGAAGAAAATATGGAAGAAAGTAAAGTTGTTTTGGAAGTTAAAAATCTTTCAGTTTTGATTAAAGACAGATTTCTTGTCAAAAACATCAACCTCACCATAAATGAAGGCGAATGTGTTGGCGTTATCGGAGAAAAAAAGTCAGGAAAAACCAGCCTTATAAAAGCCGTTTCAGGAACATTGCCAATAAGTCAAGGCCAAGTTTTTTTGCTTGGCAAAGATATATTTTTTGACAAAAAAATTCTAACAAAGGTCAGCACTTGCTTTGACCCTCCTGTTTTTTTCAAATATCAGTCAGTTTATGAAAACATGAAATATGTTGCCATGCTAAACCCAAACTTCAAAAAAGAAACAATTCTTGAAACTTTAAAGAAATTCGGCTTAGAAAAAAAAGCAAAAACAAAAGTGTTGTTTCTTTCCTACTTTGAAAGGAAACTCATGTCACTTGCAATCGGCTTTATGACAAAGCCAAAATTGCTCCTTTTGGACGAGCCTTTCAAAAGCCTTCCAAAGCAAAATTTATATCAAATAAAACAACTTATAAACGAGGTTCGCAAAAACGGAACGGCGGTGATTATAACTTCTCAAAGCCTTGAAGAAATTGAAAGCGAGTGCAATCGCTTTATTTTCATGGAAAGCAGAGTTATAAAAAACACCATGACTAAGGAAGAGGCAGACAGCATCACCGGTGGCACATCTTTTGCTTATGTGAAAGTGAAATACCCCCACTATGTTGGCAAACTTATTATGGAAAACTTCTTTTTAAAAGTGAAACTGCTTGGGCAAAGAGTTTTGTTTGAGGCAGATGAACGCACAACAGCCCAAATTGTCAGATTTATAACAAAACGGAATATGGCGGTTTACAGCGCCGGATACATCAACAAAAAGGCGGACAAGATTTTTGCCAGCCTCACACCTTACTTTAAACAGGAGGACAAGGCTTGAAAAAGATTTTTAAAATTGCAGCATACGACTTTAAGCGCCTAGTGGCAAACCCATTCACAATCACAACCATGATTGCGGTTTTTGTCATTATGCTTATTGTTGGACTTGTTGTAAAAATCCCAACCACGCCTTTATATGAAGCAGCCATTGCTGGAAATTCGGTTGATGCAGTTTATCAAAACTTTGTTTCAAACAACACAGAACTTGACACACAAAGCAAACTAGATCAACTTTATGAAGATGCCGCCGCCTACATTCAAACAGCCAAAGATGAAAAAACGGATTTAGACACCATTAATAACATAAAAAACACGTTTTCAAACTTAAAACAAAGAATTACAACCTACAAAATTCCAGGACAATATGGCGGCATTGATGAAGCAACCGCCAGAAAATTGTTAAACAGCGGCACGCAAAACCTTGCCGAACTTGTTGAAAAATACAAATCAGCAGAAAAATTTAAAAATCAGTTGTTTTTCACCAAAGCGCAATTTGCCGAACTTGAAGTGTTGTCCAAATTTTTCACAGAAACTGCCAAAAAATCAAACACTGAGGCATTTGACACCCTTGCAGATGACGCCAATTTTGGAAACTTCAACATATTGCAAAACATTTCGCCAAATCGAGTTTCTTTTGACACAGCAAAACTTGACGAAATAAAGAAAATTTACATAACTGATGTTTCAGCCAAACTGACAAACATTCAAAATGCAATATCAACTTTACACACAACAAACAAAACTTCTTCTGACAAAAATGATATTGAAAAGATGAAAAGTTATATCACCAACTACAAACTCACCTGCGAAAGTGCAAAAAATGGCGTTATTTTTGAATTGGAACTCATGCTTGCCAACCATTTTGGAGATTTAAAAAACCTATATGGCTTCGACAGCATAAACACCGAAAATCAAAACATCAAGCTTTCAAAAATTAAATTTTACCTCAAAGACGCCAGTGTTGCTTACACAATATATCAAGAGCCTTTGAACTTCAATGTTGCCTCCTATGCCGAATCCGCTTATGACCACACATATTTCATAATCAGCATAATTGGTTTTATAAACATTATTTTTGGAATATTCTGTGCTTACAAACTTTTTGGCCGCGACAGAAGAAACGGCAAAATGGATGTGATATTGTCACAAGACGTCACTTACAGACAAACCTTTGCAGGAAAATTCACTGCGATAGTTTTTGTAACAGGCTTCATGATGACAGTATACACAATTTCCATACTTCTTGGCGCACTTATTTTCTATCCAAGCCTATCAAACAGCATTTTGGCAGTATTCAACACCACTTCTGCTTACACCATTCACCCATTTTTATTCTTGCTGATAAAAGTTTTGGGATATGAACTCCAAGCAATTTTCTATGCAATTTTAACAATCTTTTTGATGAACTTGTCCAGAAGATTTGACCTTATGTTTGGAATTTCGCTTCTCATATTTGCCATTGCCACAATTTGCAACATATTCTTAAACGGCTCGCTTGTTTACTGCTTCCTGCCATTCATTCATGCTGACATCACCTCTTTTCTTGGCGGAGGAACAATGGCAACAGGCTTCTTAAAAACCGCCCTATATGCACACGGAAACTTTTATATTTCGCTTGTGTATTATTTGGTTGTGGTTGCACTTTCATACAATTTAACCAATCAACTGTTCAAACGAAATTAACAAATTCAAAAATTTTAAGTAAAATACAATAAAAATTTGATTTTTGCCTCCCTCATTTGCTACAATAGTAAATGAAGGAGTTTTTTATGAATTACAAAATAATCACAGAAGCCTCTGTGGATATGCCAGAAGAATTTGCAAAAGAAAATGA
>CANRMV010000064.1 GCA_947631875.1 uncultured Clostridia bacterium | reverse complement strand
CTTGTTTCAAACATTTCAGGTTGGACTGATGCAAGCGGCAACTGGATAAAAGCGGCAAATTCAACAGTTTATGCAAAATGGACAGCCCACAATTATAAAATCACTTTTGCAAAAGGAACCGCAACGGGCACAACAATCGGTGGCACAATGAATCAACAAACCATAGCATATGATGCGGTTACACAGTTGACGAATTGTGCATACACGGCGCCTGGTTACACTTTTGCGGGGTGGATCGCAAGCGGCTTTACAAGCGGGGCTTTGTATGGCAGCCAATCGACTTCTTGCACAACGGCTGTTACAAGCAGTTCAAAAATAGGAAATCAAAATTATGTAAAAAATTTGGCAACAGCAAACAATGCCACAGTCACTTTAACTGCACAATGGACAGCAAACACTTACAAAATTGTTTTGAATGACAATAGTGGCTCTGGCGGTGCGCCAACGCCTATGTATTATCAATTTTACACCTACAAAAGTCAGGGCTCATATAATTCATATTATTACACAGACACAAGTTTTTCAAAGCCTGTTGCTAACAGCACCCTAACCACACTTCCAACAAGAGCGGGCTATACTTTTAGTGGATATTACAGCGCCACAAGCGGCGGAACGCAATATATTGACGAATCGGGCGTGTTTCACAATAATATTTATCAAAAGTTGCCATCGCAGGTTAACAGTGGGGCATCAGATGTAAACAATTCCACTGTAAATTTGTATGCACGTTGGGTTGGAAACACCTACAAGATTGTTTTGAATGACAATGGAGGCTCTGGCGGAGCACCAACACCTATGTATTATCAATTTAATGCATCCAAAAATCAAGGCACATACACCTCATATTATTACACAGACACAGGTTTCACAAAGCCTGTTGTTGACAACAAAATAACTGCTCTTCCAACAAGAACAGGATATATTTTTGCTGGTTATTACAGTGCAACAAGTGGGGGAACATCTTATATCACAAGTGCAGGCGGTTTCCAAAACAGCATTTTTGCAAAATTGCCATCGCAGGTTAACAGTGGGGCGGCCGACACAAACAATGCCACTGTGACTTTGTATGCTCGCTGGATAGGAAACACCTACAAAATTGTTTTGAATGACAATGGGGGCTCTGGCGGAGCGCCAAAGACGATGTATTATCAATATAAAACATTCAAAAATCAAAGCACATACACTTCATATTATTACACAGACACAAGTTTTTCGCAGCCTGTTGCAAACAACAAAATAACCACAATTCCAACTTGGACGGGACACACATTTCAAGGCTATTTCAGCGCAACAAGTGGTGGAACATCATATATCACAAGTGCAGGTGGTTTCCAAAACAGCATATACACAAAATTGCCATCTGAGGTTAATAGTGGGGCATCAAATGCAAACAATGCCACAGTGAATTTGTATGCTCAATGGACAACAAACAACTACACACTCTCATATGATTGGGGAATTCCACAAGTTAGACTGACAAATCTTACCAATTTTGCTTCGGGAAGAAATATGAACACGGGCTTCATGCTGGATTGGTCACAGAGTTTTGTTATTACAAATCAGATTAGAATAAGTTCGCTGGGAAAACGATATTTTGTTTTTGGGACATATAGTGACACTGCCAATTTAAGCATTGAAATTGGAACAAATAACAAATTTAGAGTTTACATAAACAACGCCTTAGTGGACACCACCACAGACGGTGCTTTGACGAATGTTGATGCCAACAACACCGATTTGAACAAAGTTCTTACTGTTGTTTTCAGGTGGACAAGCACAACCAAAACCTATTCTTTGGATGTTACCGGTGCAAGAACTACAATAACCAAAACGGGCACTTGCAACGCAACGGGAAAGGGCACAAAACCGCTGCTGTTTGGTGCAAAAGATTATAGAGGGGTGAACGACAAAACTTTTGCAAGTTGCGATGCTTCCACGCCTTCAATCATATACACATCGGCGGCTGACCCACTCAGCAAATCACTTGCATATGGCAGCAACTATGTTTTGCCAACGCTTGCTGCATATGGATACACCTTTAAAGGTTGGTTTAATAACAGTTCTTTCTCCACCCAAGTTACAACTGCAAACACAATCGGTGCAGGCAATGTGACCATTTATGCAAAGTGGGAAAAGGCAAGTTCAACTTTGACAATTAATCCAAACGGTGGAACATACAAAGGAAGCGGAACGCAGGCAACTGTCACACAAAATTTTGGAACGCAGCTTCATTTGGAAGTTCCAACGCGCACAGGCTACACATTCATGGGCTGGAAACCAAGCAACTATGATGCATCCACTTATAATGCACAGGGCTTTGATGCATCCTACGGCTTTTTGGAAGAAACGATTTCTTCCAATTCTGCATCGATTGTGCGCACTTTGATGTATGATTCCAATTATTCACCTTATTGGCACTTCACCTATTCTGCTGCAAGGCCAACAGCAAGCAATTGGGTTTCAATAACTTGGCCAACTTACACCTTCACAGCGGGGCATAAATATAAGTTGTATTTTGAAGCTAGAATGAACAGTATAAGTGACAAAGTTTCGCTGACTGCGCGACACTCACGACTTAGCAACGACTACTACACAGGCTTGGTTTCACAATTAATTAGCGGGAACACTTGGAAGGTTTACACATTGGAACAAACAATGAATACAACATTTCAGCACAGTGACGGCACAACAAAAACAACAAATCCTCTTTTCCAAATTTATTCAAGTGATTTAAAGAGTGCAACAACAGCAACCATTACCTTTGATATGGATGTGAGAAATGTTTATATTGTTGATGTTACAAACGGCAACACTTTGGCTTATTCAAGCACGGTTTATAATTTTGGTTATAAAAATGCAAGCCTCACTGCTGTTTGGGAGGCCAATAAATACACAATCACTTTGGATAAGAACACAGGAGTGGGCGGAACGGGCTCCACAACAGCAACATATGATTCATCAACATTAAACCCTGCAATCACCAATCCAACAAAAACCGGTTATTCTTTTGGTGGTTGGACAACAGTGAAAGATGGTGGAGAGTTGATTATTGGCTCTAATGGCAAACTTATTGCAAACAAATCTGGTTACACAAACGACAAAGGAAATTGGATTCACACCGGCGATGTGACACTTTATGCCCTTTGGACAGCGGGAACAAACAATGTTATATATCACTCAAATTTTGGGACAGGCACAACAAGAAATCAAGGTGTAACATATGACAAAACTTGGACAACCTTTGGGAGTGATGCCTTCACGCAAACAGGGCACCAAATCATGTATTGGACAACCAACAGCAATGGAACGGGCACAAAATATGAGTTAAACACTGTGCAATCAGCCTGGAAGGGCTTAGCCGATTTGGATCTCTACGCTTTTTGGCGAACAGACTCATACAAGGTTACTTTTAATCCTAATGGCGGAACATTGGATTCTGCCTTGCAAAATGACTATTTTAGATATGGCGAGAAACTTGGAAATAAAACTAATTTATATAATGGCTCACGAATTACGCCAGCCTCAGGTCTTACATACTCTGCGTCAGATGGAGTGTTTACTCTTTCTTTGACAAAAACAACCGAAACCTCAACAACACAATATGTAAATTTCATGACGACAGATTATAGCAGATATTTAATGCCAAGCACACAATACACTTTTGTTATTAATGTTACTTCTTTTTCGGGTGGACAATTTAATGTAAGAATGACTTCGCCTAAAGATGCTTCAACTGAAAATGGAAAAGGCGATGTTGCCACCGACGGGGCTGGGCGCACGGTGACAGGTGTTGGAGTTTACACTTGCACTTTCACAACAAAGGCAGATATGGCTGGAAGTTTAAGAGAGTTCCGTTCTTATTTAAGCATGACCGCAAAAACAACTTACAGTGCAAAATTCACAATTTCTTTGTTTGTGGGCAATGCAAATTATTCAAATTTTGCATATTCTGCAAACAATGTTGCCAACACCTCACTTGGCCTTCCAACACCAACACGAACAGGTTACACTTTTGCTGGATGGTTTGATAATGCCTCAGGTGGCACACAATACAATGCAGATAATGTGATGAACAGAACTTCCGACATCACCCTTTATGCACATTGGACACCAAATGAATACACAATTCAATTTGCTGACGGCGGTGGCACGGGAACAATGTCCAATGTTTCTGTGAAATATGATGCCGCGCAAAAAATAGACAACAATTACATTCGTACAGGTTACACTTTCGCAGGTTGGCAACTTTCGGGGGCCAATGCAAATTTCTCCACTGCAAAATGGGGAACGGGCAGTTCACCATCCACCGATATTAAAACGGGAACAACTTTCGGAAATGGTGCGGATGTTATTTATGTTAAAAACCTTTCCGCTGCAAAAGGTGGCATAGTCACGCTCACCGCTCAATGGACAGTTAACCAATACAGAGTTTCGGTTCGTGCAAATGGCGGATCTTTTGGCACAACAACTGATTGGACAAAACAGGGCATGGTTAAAGAAAATGTTTACTACAAAGATTTAAACTTTTCGTCAGCCTATGGCACTCTTCCAACACTCACACGAACGGGCTACACTTTGTCGGGCTGGAAACGCACCAAAAACCTTTTCCCAAATGCAACTTTGGTTAAAACTGCATATTACTTTAATGGCAGCACAGGAAAAGAAAGTGCTGCAAACGAATATGCATATTACAAATTGACAGTTTCACCAAAAACCAAATACACTATCATAAATTCTGGCGGCTCAACTGCACCTGGTTACGGAATTTACGACAGCGCAAACAAATTGCTGACTTATAAAAATTACAACAACACGATGTATATTGAGTTTCAAACACCAGATACAGCATCTTATATATATATCTCGGTTGTTATGAGTTCCACAACAAGACAAGATAAAGAATTTTTTGAAATTTACAAAACAGATGACATGGACACTTTGTCAACCTCCGCTGTCACAACCGCCACCACGCAAGTTGGAGCTCAGTCTCTTTATGCTCAATGGACTGCAAACACATACACTGTTGCATTCGACTCCAACGGTGGACAGGGCAACGCTCCAACAACCAATTTAACAAAATCTAGCACTGCTTACACTGCCACATATGACACTGCATTCAATGTGAAAAATAATTGGACCAAAACCGGACACACATTTGCAGGGTGGAAAATCACAGGCAATGATGGAGGCAAATATGCAATCGGAACGGCAAGTGCAGGTGCAACACCTTCAAGCACTTTGTCGGCAGGTGGAAGCGTTTCACTTAGTGCCAGCCAAACGGCATTTAATGTTTCATTTATCAATTTGGCAAACACGAGCAAAACAGTTACACTAACTGCAATTTGGACAACGAATGTTTACAGTATAACTTTGGACAACAGTGCAAGTACAGCAGGTGTGACAAATGGAAATTTTGAATCTGTCAACACAAATTATCATCCAGGATGGGACGAAACCCAAAACGGAACAATCAGTGCCACAAGTTGGAGTTCCTATAATGCTGGCGTTGCGGACCCAACAAAAGGTTATCATGCTCACATTAAAGCCAGCGGCGAAACTGATCATGGCTATGTTATGGAATTTAAACTTCAAGACGGCACTTGGACATATCAGGATGCCTCTGGGGAACAAAAAACTGTTGCAATAAACAGGTGGCTTGGAACAAGTCAGGGGCTGTCGACGGCGTTTAGAAACATCGCAAAAACAAAAAGTATCACCATTGAGATGGATATTAAGCGAATTTCCGGAAACAGCGCGATTACAGGCGGGATTTATTACACAACAGCAACCAAAGACCAAAGCTTCAACAAAGGAAGATTCACATTTACGCCAACAAAAACGGACGAATGGGAACATTTCAGTTTCACTTATTCAGCATTCAGTGACTATGATTTGTATGGCACAAAAAACACATTTTCATTGTATATGTATGGGCACGAAAAGAGTGGCTCGGTGGCATCGTCAACTTTGTGGGTTGACAATGTTGTAGTTCGCGAAACTGATGCTTCAAGCACGCCTAACACAACCATTTATGAAAAGTATGGCGTTGGATACTATAACAATTCAAATTGTGCAGATCCAAAAATTACCCAAGTTACAATTCCAACGCTTGCTGGATATGTTTTTGATGGCTATTACACGAAAGATTCGAACGGGGCTTTTGTTGAACAGTTTATAGATAAAGATGGCAATATTGTAAACAAATATGCAAATGCTCAATTCACCACTGCAAATGTTTCGGTTTATCCAAAATGGAGCCCACAACTTTATAAGGTGACGTTGAATAATGGTTCAGATGCATCACCAACCACAAACACAATTTATGTTAGAATTGATGATGTGAACCTCTATAAAGACAATTTAGGAAATGAGCCATACAACACCACAACAAACAAACTCGCCGCACCAACCAGAATGGGCTACACATTCATGGGGTGGTACACTCAGGAAGATGGGGGAT
>CANRMV010000063.1 GCA_947631875.1 uncultured Clostridia bacterium | reverse complement strand
ATAAGCAACCTGCCCCTGCTCTTGCCCCATATTTTCAATCAAAAGACTTTTTGTTTTTAACCTAAATTGCTCTATTGCCGAAAGTTTGTTTCCCTGCACAACAAAGTTTGAAATTGTGGCAGTGTATGGCGTGTGGTCGCGATAAAAATAACTGTTAAATTTTTCACCCTCAAAAAGTTGAGCATTTTCAATTTGGGCAACAAAGGTTATCACATCCCCCGCTTTAACTTTGCCCGCTCCATTTTTTATGTATAGCGAAATGTTCGCCTCGCTCTTTCCATTTATTTTCACATCTTTTGCCACAACACTAACATTGTTATAATAGGTTGTCATATCGTCTGAAAGCCGTGCAACAACTTGGCACTCTTCTTGAAAATGTTTGCCCTCAAAAGTGGAATTTCCCAAAAACCACCAACCAATTCCAAATGCAAACAGTGCAAGCACAACCGCCAAAATTTTGAAACTTTTTGTCCAAATGGCAAATGCAACAAACGCCAGCAAAATGACACAATCAAAAATAATGTAGGAAATGTTTCCGTCAAAAATAAATTTTGTTGTTGAAAGTGCCAACAAAAACGCTAAAAAAGCATAAAAAATTGGTCTGGAATGAAAAAAAACTTTTTTGCCGTTCATAAACAACAAAAGAATAGCACAAAATTTCACTTTTTGCAAATTTAAAAAGAAGTTTTTTGAATAAAAGATTGCAAAAAACCGCTTCCCGTGATATAATAAAACCGTTTGGAGACGTATCGAAGTGGTCGCAACGAGCCGCACTCGAAATGCGGTTGTCGAGAAATCGGCACGTGGGTCCGAATCCCACCGTCTCCGCCAATGATAAACGAACCGTTGAAAAAAAACAAGAGTTCTGTTGGAGAAATAAATGGAAGAAATTTTTGATGTTTATGACATAAATGGAAATCATGTGGGAACAAAACCTAAATCTTTTTGCCATAGCGAAAATCCCGGAGTTTATCACAAGGCCGTTTGGATTTGGATTAAGCGGGGGGGGCAAATCCTAGTTCAAAAAAGAGCAATGACAAAAAAGAACAGTCCGGGCAAATGGGATATGCCCTCTGCTGGCCATGTTGACGCCGGAGAAACTTTGCTTCAAGCGTGCGTGAGAGAAACTTTTGAAGAGTTGGGAATTAAAGCCAGACAAAAGGATTTTGTTTTTCTCAAAGAGTGGCTAAATCAAAAAGGTTGGGAATTTGCGGAAATTTATTTGTTGAAATCAAACAAAGATATAAGTGAAATGAAACTTCAAAAGGAAGAAGTCGAATGTGTAAAATGGCTTGATTATGATGAATTTGTAAAACTTTTGTATTCACCCGATTTCTGCAATCATGCAAAAGAATATAAAGATTGGGTTGTGCAAATTTTAAAAGATTAGGTGCGTATAAAAATTCTTTTGATATAATAAATAAAGAAAGGAAAGAAAATGAAACTTACAAACACACAAAAAAGAGAAATTGTTAGAAACGACTACAATGCAATCGCAAATCAATATGCGGAAAGTTATTGCCAAATTGATTATTGCAAAAAATATATTGATGACTTTGTTAAATCACTAAAAGGCAAAAACATTTTAGATGTTGGCTGTGGAGCAGGCAAATTTACAAATTATTTTTGCAAATTGGGGTTTAATGCAAAGGGTGTGGATTTTTCCACCTCTCTTATAAAGATTGCCAAACAAAATTACCCTGATATAAATTTTGTGTGCACAGACATTGTTAATTACAAAACGGATGAATTATATGACGGTATTTTTGTAAAGGATATGTTGTTTCACTTGCCCGACCAAGATATTTTAACAACTTTGCAAGTTTTTAAAAAAATCCTGAAACCAAATGGGGGGGGGATTGCATTATAATGGACTTGCCAAAAGAAGCCGGTGAGCATGTTTTTGTTGAAGAATTAAATAATAATTACAACATTTATTATAATTATCTTACACCCGCAAAACTTCAATCTTTATTAAAACAAGCGGGAATAACAATCAATAAAATTGACATTATTGAAGAAAACGACAATGCATCAAGTTATGCAAGCGGACTGATGGTTGTCCAAGCCGCCTCAAAACAGAAAACTATTCGCACCCTAAACTAAAAAATGGGTGTGATTTTTTTAAGTGAATATGTTGGCATTTCATTTAAAATGTGATATAATTTTAATTGGAGTAAATAATGAAAAACATTGACAACAAAACAACACTGTTAAGCGAGGTAAATTTAGAAACGCTAAAAAATTTGATAGAAAATCACCCTGTGCATATAGCCACAGTTACAAAGGGCAACAAACCAAATTTGGCTGTTGCGAGTGATGTTAAAGTTTTAGATAACAAAACGCTGCTGATATCTAACAACGAAATGATACACACACCAGACAATATTTTAAACAATTCAAACGTTGTTTTAACTTCTTTCAACGAAAAGTGGGCAGGTGTTAGAATCACAGGAAAAGCGAAATATTACACCACCGGCAAATATTTTGACCTATGCAATGAATTATTCAACAATGACACCACCACTCCAAAAGGCGCAATAATTATATCTGTAAATTCGATTGAAAGCCTTGCATAAAGTGCACATGGCACTATGACAATTCATAAAGATATTGTTGCTTAAATTAAGTTAATAAATGATAAAAATTTTTTATCATTTTTTTTATTTGCCTCCCCTTCACTTCTTTTTTAAAGAAAATCTTAAGAATTTTTTGCAAGATTACTTGACAAGGTGTGCGGGGGGGGGTAAAATGACCTTGTAAGACAAAATTTGTCAAATTTTGACTACTTGATGAAAGAATGGTTATAATAATCGTGAAAATTGGAGGAAAAAATGGTTAAAAAGCAAAGTATTATTAAATTTTTCATATCTTTTGTGATTGTTGCAATTTTTATGTCTGGTTTGTTCCTAAGCATTGATTTTAACAAATCTACAAGTTTCGCTCAAACACCCGTAGTAGAGGCTGCTGAAATGAAAGAAGTTGAGCCAGAACTTATGTTGGACCAAGATGCAGATTTTTTAGTTGACTACACTGGCCAATTTACAGGTTTTAGTGCCGATGCCAAATCGAGAATTGAAAACGCAACAACTTTTGGCGTTGTGTTTCCGACAAAAGTGAAATCGTTGAAAGATTATACAAATGGGACAAGCCCTTTTTATACATATAGAACAAAATTGACAAATGTTGAATTTGCAGATGGAAGTGAAGTTGAGAAAATAGGTAATTACATATTTTATAGTTGCGCAAACTTAACAAAGATAACCATCCCAGAAAATATTGTAAATATAGGCAAGTCTGTATTTTCTGGATGTTCTGCCTTGACAAACATAAATATTCCAGATAATGTTACAAGCATAGGTACTTTTGCATTTTCTGGTTGTTCAAACTTGACAAACATAAACATTCCAAAAAATATTATCAGTATAGATGACCATGCATTTTATAATTGTTCGGGCTTAACAAGCATGATTATAGATGGGGGTCAAAGTATAAAAGAGGGCACATTTGAAGGATGTTCAGGCTTAACAAGTGTAAAAATTTCAAACAGTGTTAGAAGTATAGGCAATAGTGCATTTTCTGGATGTTCTGCCTTGACAAGCATAAATATCCCAGATAATGTCACAAGCATAAGTCCTTCCGCATTTTATGGCTGTGAAAATGTGGTCTTTATTGCTGGAAGTAAAGAAAAGGCAACCTTGTTCCAAAATGACGAGAGTTTTAATTTAACCGATTACAAAGACCGAATTACATACACAGTTGAAATACAATTTAAAAATGGCACAAAAAATGTCACACAAAAGAAACTATATAAACAAGATGCAACATGGTGCTTGCAAGAAGATGGCACATGGAAACAAGATGAAGACTATCAGTTACCAGATTTAGACAAAGGATATTGGCAAGATGAAGAAGGCAATGAAGTTTCTTTGGAAGCCCTAAATGCCATGTTGAAAAATGGTGAGATTGAAAATTCTTTTGCTTTGAATTTTGTGGAACAAATTGAAGATAAGCCAACTGATGATGAGTCAACTTCTTTCCAAAACTCTTCCCAAACTCCTTCTTGGCTTTGGATATTGCTTGGCGTTTCTGGCGGCGTGGTGTGCCTTGCAGCAATTTTAATCACCCTTCTAATTCTGCGTAATAAAAAGAAAAAAAGCCCTAGCAAAAACTAAAAAGCCAAATTGAACATGAAAAAATGTAGGAGAATTTTCCTACATTTTTTTAACAATAAGCAACAACTTTAAAATTTTTTATCCATGCCGGCGGAAAGGTCGTCCTTCATTTTAAGATGTGCCCCTTTTTCTTTTGCCATATCAATCGATTTTATTGGCTGCACAAAATCCTTTAATATTGGTGTGGCTTCTTTTATTTCTGCAAGTTTTGGAAAGAAATTGTTCTTTTTCATCAAGGTGTCCAACACTTTTTTCAGGTTCAGCCCGTTCTTTGCGAAATTTGGATTTTTTAGCCCCATTTGCTGAACAAATTGATTGAACTGTGCGGAAATTGAAGCACCCACAGGTCCGCAACTTGGCAAAAGCGCAACCATAGAGGTCACATAGGCAAGCGAACATTTGCTCAGCATTGGCGTAAGCAAGCCATACATATTAATTCTGTCAAACAATGCTCTTAAAAGCGGGTCATCTTCCAGCCCCGTTGTTCCGTTTGCAAACACGTGCCATTCTTTGTAAACATAATTGACAAAATCTGGATGCTCAAATTTCGTTATTTCCGCAAGACGTGTTTTGTATGTTATGTTTTCCTCGTCTATTCGCACTTCTCGCTCCTCAAAATCAAGAGATGCGTGCTGAGATTTGCCAACAATATCAAAAGTGATTGTGAAATTCATAACAAATCGCTCATCTGCCGCTTGGGCATAAACGGTGTCGCCATTTCCGCCGCAAATGGACTTGGTGGCTTTTATGAGATAATCCTGCATCTCGGGCTTGATTTTGTATGTGCCATAAATGGTGAATTCGCCAACCATTTTGTTGTCAAACTTAATTTGGTCATACATAATCCTAAGATAGTCCCTGAGTTCTGGGTTGTTATCTATTGCGGCATCATTTTCGCCAAATCTATAATCGTCAAGTTTAAACTTATCTTCCATACAAAACTCTCTGAAACAATTATAACTTAACTAAAATTTTCTTGCAACAAAAAAGCGCTATTTATTTTGATTTTTACTGAGGATATGTTATAATCACATTCAAAGGAGAGAATATGAAAAATTTAAGATTTTTTAGATGTAAACATTGCGGAAATGTTGTTGTTAAACTGCTTGAAAAAGGTGCATCTGTGCAATGCTGCGGCGAGCCAATGGAAGAACTTGTTCCAAACACTGTTGAGGCATCCTTTGAAAAACATTTGCCTGTGATTGAGGTTAAAAAAGGCATTGCAACTGTGAAAGTTGGCTCTGTCCCTCACCCTATGGAAGAGGCTCACTACATAAACTTCATCGCCCTTGAAACAGAAGAAAACTGCTTTGTTGCCACATTAAAGCCAAAAGCAGCACCAGAGGCAAAGTTTGTTGTTGGGGATGCAAAAGTGCTCGCCGCCTATGAATACTGCAACCTTCACGGCCTGTGGAAAACATAAATTAAGTGATTTTTAATCTAAAAACAAACATTTTAAAAAACTCCTGCATACAAATTGCTAGGAGTTTTTTATGACTAAAAATAAAAACATTTTTGATTTTTTATCTTCACAAAAGGCTGATGCAATCGCAAAAATTGCCGGCGGCACAAACTTTCCCAAAATAAATGGTGAAGTGCGTTTTTGGCAGTTGCCAAGCGGCGTGATTGTTGTGGCTGAAATAGAAAATTTGCCAACCACAAAAAGCAACATATTTGCTTTCCACATTCACGAGGGCGAAACTTGCGAGGACGATTTTTCAAAAACAGGCGGGCATTACAATCCGCTAAACTACCCTCACCCAAATCATAGTGGTGACCTACCTCCTCTTTTTTCAAATAATGGGGAGGCCTGGCAAGCATTTTTCACAAATCGTTTTTCAGTGAACGAGATTATTGGCAAAGCAGTGATAATCCATGAAGATGTTGACGATTTCACAACTCAGCCATCCGGCAATTCCGGCGAAAAAATCGCTTGCGGCATTGTTACAAAAAATAAATAGCCTTTTTGCCCTAAGATATTAAATAACATATCCTTTACAACGTCTTGCAACGCCCCACTTCGCAAGAGCGATTGCCCTAAATCCCCAGCGAAGCGGGATTTACATTCGGGGCAAAGGCAAAAAAATAAGCGTCAAGCGACGCTTTTGTCCGAAGGACAAAACAAGCCCTAAGCGCAATTTTTTTGCCTGGCAGGGGTGGCAGGATTTGAACCTACGCATGCTGGAATCAAAATCCAGTGCCTTACCGCTTGGCTACACCCCTATATAAAAAAGCCTTTTCGGCTTCTGGTGGCTCGCCCGGGATTCGAACCCGGGACCCCTTGATTAAAAG
>CANRMV010000062.1 GCA_947631875.1 uncultured Clostridia bacterium | reverse complement strand
TTATTCTCTCTACGCATTGCAATTTTGTCGTGGTTGAAGAAGTTGAAGTTGTTTATATCCATGCCAAGTTCGGGGTCTCGCGAATCTTCAAGCATAGCGTTCATGATACCCGTAATAAGGTCTTGACAACCTCTTGCCCATGATGGGTCCTTGTTGTCCGGGAGCACCGGGATAAGTGAAATGGCAATGTTTCTCAAATCGGCCTTTGCTTCATCTTCAAGTTGCGCCCTTCTGGCATCAAGTTCTTTTTTTAATATCTCATTGGTTGGGTATGCCTTGCCCTCAAACCCATACCATGTATTGCCATACTCCACGCCATTGAGTTCGCTTTCGGAGAATGTGGCATAGCCCATGTCTTTTGGTTTACAGTTTGTAAACTTCTTAACCTCACTTGCAAGATTGCCCGCTCTTTGATAGGTGCGAAAAGCAAGCTCCATCGGGTTCCATCGCGATGACGAATATGGGTCCTCAAGATTCAAAACAATAACCTTGTATCCCTCTTTTTTCAAAATGTTTGCGTTGTGTTGATAAAGTTCGCCTTTTGGGTCGGACATGATGATTGATGGTTTCTCGCCAGAGTGCGCAAGAATCCTTATCGTAGGGTCCGCCAAAATCTGTGTTTTACCTGTCCCTGTAGTACCTATAACAAGGGCATGGGTTTCGAATTTCATGTTGACTTCATATCGTCCATGGATTTCAACATTTCTAAAGACAAATCCCGTTCGTTTCATTAGCGGTAGTTTGTCCCAAGTAGTATAAAGAAGTTCTGGGTCGGTGCGAAGTTTTTCGGCAGAAATAAAACTTGAATCGTGTGCAATTTCAACTTTTTCACCCTTTGCCGTTTCGCCCTCGTTTTTCTTCGGTTTTTTATCCTTGCCGTTAAGCGTGAGCCCAATCGCAATACCGCCAAAGAAACCGATTGCGGCAAGCACCAGCGAAATATAGTCGTAAAGGCTGTCTGGTATAATGAATTCATGTTTTGTGAAATAATTAATGCCCAATCCAATGCCATATCCTAATATTGTCAAAAGGGTTGACCAAATAATTGCTTTTTTTAATTTACTCATTTTGTCTCCTTTACTTTAAAATACCACATTCTTTGCAAAAAAACAACTTATCAAGCATAATTTTCAATTTTTTTGAACTTTTTTGCCTTTTTTCGCAGTTTTTGCAGAAATTAGGCTTCTGTAAATTGGCAGATGTTTTGATACGGTCTCTGCCCATGATGTCGGGATTGTCTGCATTGCGACTTTAGAAATTTCAGTCAGGTCACGGTTTAAAACCTTTACCATCTTGTCAGAAAACGCTTCGACATCATTCTTGGAGGTAAATCCGTTTACGCCATCTTTGATACGATTGCTACAGCCCGTCCCCTCAATCACAAGGGCAGGGACTTTGCAACTTGCCGCCTCCACAACGGTGATGGGGTCATTGTCAAATATGCTTGCCATAACAAACAGGTCGCTTGCGTGATACATATCCATGATTTTTGCCTTATCGGTCAGTCGCCCTGTAAAGACCACTCGGTCATCTAGTTTTAATTCTTTACACAGCGATTTAATTTTGTCAAAATCGGCACCGCCACCGACAAGGATAAGCCTAGCCTTTGTCAACCGCCCTTCTTAGCGACTGCAAAAGAAAGTCGACCCGCTTAAATGACACCATATGCCCTACAAAAATCATAACTTTGTCTTTTGGTCCAAAATTCAACTCCCGTCTAATTTTTAATTTTTCGACATCAGAAATTTCGGTGTTTTTAAACATCGCCCCATTTTTAATGACTGTAACAGGTCCATCAAACCCGTAATTTGCAATCTCTTCTTTCATGTTTTCAACCACGGTAATGACTTGGTCTGCCATACCAAGCCTTTTTGCAATTTTTTTGACCATAATAGAAGAGAACAATTTGCCACCACCACGCTCAAAAGCCTCTTTAAATTTTGTGTGAATAGTCATGACAACCGGCACATTCAGTTTTTTGCCAAGTTTTAGCCCTATCTTAGCCATACCCGAAACGGTTTCAATATGAATTATGTCGGGCTTGAACTCTTTCATTAGTTTTATTTGACTGCCAGCAATTTTGGTCATAACCGCCCTATCATTTTTGGTCATGCCAACACTTGGCAATCTTACCACATTAAATTTATATGTCTTATCTTTTTCTTCATCATTGTCATTATATCGCGGACAGGCAAGCATGACTTCTGCCCCCGCCCCTTGCAAGGCGTTTGCATATCCAAAACACGCCTCCTCCGTGCCACCCACACCAGGCAAAAACGAATCTGTGCAAATTAAAACTTTCATAAAATCCTCCATGACAAATTATACAATGTGAAAAAAATAAAGTAAAGCAAAATGGGATTAAAACACTTTACAACTCCAAACAAAAGTTGTATACTAGCACTATTGAAAGTAGAAACAGCCCTCAACGCCGTTTTTGCTCTCGTGGTGTAATGGATAGCACAATGGTCTTCGGAACCTGCTCGCTTTCGCAAGTTTTCGCTGGTCGGTCTCGCATCCTCGCCCTCTCTCGCTTGCACTTGCTCGCTTCGCTCCCCTTAAACACTTGCGTTTCTGGGGACCCCCTTGGAACTAATGGTTCCTCATCCCTTTATATTTTTGCTCTCGTGGTGTAATGGATAGCACAATGGTCTTCGGAACCATTAGTTCGGGTTCGAATCCTGACGGGAGCACCAAATTATTATTAATTGCTTGACACGGTGACTGGGGTATGTTAAAATTTTCTTATGAATGATATAAACGAGCGTTCGAGAAGAAGAAGGTCAACGATGTCAAAAATTGGAGATGCTCTTTTAACGGCGGGTGTGATTATGGGCGTGACAAGCCTTGCCAAATCGATTAAAAAGTCTGAAAATGAGCAACCAACAACCGATGTCAAATATTGCTCTAATTGCGGAACAAAAAACGAAGTTACTGCAAACTTTTGTGCACAATGTGGGCATAAATTCGTTGAACTAGACAAATAAAAGGAGAAAATTATGGCAGAACTTAATGGAAAATTCGTTAACGAAGCAAATCATCAAAAGGTTAAAACCAAACTTCAAAAGATAGGATATGTTCTTTTAGGCGTTGGAGCCGTTTTCTGCATTATTGGCATTGTTTTGTTAATTTTAGGTTTCACATCAATAGGCAAAACAGTTGAAAAGCCTCTAGAACCAGGGATGCCAAACATAGGACAGGGATTTTCTTCAAGTGTCGGTTTCTTTGCTGGTGGCGGGATTTTGTTAACAATTGGATTGGGTATGCTTGCTTTTGGTGTATATGCCTCCTTTTTTGCTCATGCACGCGAAATCGCCGCATATGCAAGCACAGTTGCACCTGTTGTTGGTGAAACAGCGACCTATCTTGCAGACGAAACATCTCCTGCAATTCAAAAAGTTACCAGTGCAATTTCAAATGGAATACGAGGGAAACAACCAAACGAAAATGCTGAAACACAAAGTCAAAGTGCAGTAGCGCCAAATCCAGACATAAAATTTTGCACAGCGTGCGGAGCAAAGAACACACGTGAGGCAAAATTCTGCACAAAATGCGGACACAAATTTTAAGGAAATTGTCACAAATGTTTATTTAACAATTAACAACATCAATCATTAAACAAAAAGGCACTGAGTTTCATTGTTTTAAAAACTTAGTGCTTTTATTTAATCTATCAATCTTATTTCATATTGATTGTTTTTAAAAATTTTTGTTTGTTCAAAATTAGCCTAAAAAATTATGTTTTTTATTTTATCCGTTTTTACAAACAATTTAAAATTAAAATTGGAGGTAAAAACAATGAAATATAAAGAATGGTTAAATGAATGGCTTGAGATTTATGTCAAACCAACAAAAAAATTTCAAACCTACAAAAAGTATAGGGCGATAGCAAACAATCACATTTTAAAAAGTCTTGGAGAAAAAGATATGGAGGAGCTGTCTGCAGGCATTTTGCAACAGTTTGTAACAGAACTTTTCAATCGTAATTTATCTACAAATACGATAAATGGAATATTCTCCGTCTTAAAATTATCAATAAAAATTGCAAAAAATCACGAAAAAGTTGAAAAAATACATACGAATTCAATTATTTTGCCAAAAACACACGAAAAACAAGTGAAATGCTTTTCAAAGATAGAACAACAAAAAATTGAAGAACATATTTTTGACAGTCCAAAAACAAAACTATTTGGCATTGTTTTGTGCTTGTATTCAGGGCTTCGAATTGGCGAGTTACTTTCTTTAAAATGGACTGATATAGATTTCGCAAAAGAGTGTTTTTATATCAGTAAAACCTGTTATGATTGTTGGCAAAACGGGAAATATGTGAAAATTATCGATTCTCCTAAAACTGAAAACTCAATCAGAATAATACCTATTTTTAAAAAACTGTTGCCGAGATTAAAAGAAATAAGAAAAAAATCTAAAAGCGATTATGTTGTAGAAGGGAAATGTAATCAAGGTGTTTCTATAAGAAGTTATCAATACACATTTGAGCGATTATTAAAAAAATTAAATATTGAACATAGAGGTTTTCATTCTCTTCGCCACACTTTTGCAACGCGAGCTCTTGAAGTAGGAATGGATATTAAAACTTTATCTGACATTTTGGGACATTCCAATCCGATGATAACCTTGAAAAGATACGCACACAGTTTGCTTGAACACAAGAGAGAAATGATTAATCGGCTTTCTAAAATTAGCGTTCTTTAAATAAAAAAAATAGTGCATAGAATTGGCTAATCTATGAAAAAATATTGTTGAAAACACCATAAAGAAACAGAAAAAACGAGAATATTAATGTTTTTTAGCATTAAATATTTTGTTTTTAAACATCAATATGCTAATATATAAAATATAGAAGGTGCGTAGATTAGCCAATTCTGTGTTAAAATAAATCGATAAATTTCGTTTTTTAAGGAGGAAAAAATGAGTAAAAAATTTAATTGGAAAATCTTTGTGGCTTGCATGGTGCTAGTTTTATCGTTTGCATTGTCGACAGTGTCGCCAATATTATATTTTGTCATTGGCGATAGACAAAATGAGCAAGTATCCCCTACCCCAAGTTGGTATGATGGTCAAGGATCGCCAGACAGTGCCACAGGGCATGATGGTGATTATTATCTAGACACACAAAATGGTAATGTATATCAAAAAAAGGAATCTGTCTGGACAGCAATATACAGTATTGGTAAAGGTGACAAAGGAGATACCGGCCCTGCCGGCAAAGATGGAACAGCCGTTAAGACAGGAACTGGCGATCCTAACACATCTAATGTTCAAGGTTCGGCCGGCGATTTGTATCTCGATACGGAAACCGGAAATGTCTATGAAAAGCAAAAAGTTGGCGGTTGGCTTTTAAAGACCAACCTCAAAGGAGAAGACGGCGTAACATGGAGATTTGGCGATGAAAATCCGCAAGGTCGTGTTCTTGACGCAAAAAATGGAGATTACTACTTAGATGAAACAGAATATGTCATTTATAGATTTGAGGACGGGACTTGGCAGGAAGTCGGCTCAATAAAAGGAACTGATGGAAAGCCAGGTTTACAAGGGCAACAAGGTGAAAAAGGACAAGATGGTGCAACTTGGCAAGTTGGCGTACAAAACCCACAAGGTAATGTAAGCGGAAATGTGGGGGACCTATATCTTAATACTTTTGATTGGAATGTTTACAAATGTACGGGAAAAACAAATTGGGATCTTGTAGGTTCAATAAAAGGAACCGATGGAAAGCCAGGCCCCGCCGGGGAAAAAGGAGCGGATGGTACTGGAAGTCCAAAAGATCAAATTCATGATGGCAAAGAAGGCGACTTCTACCTAGACAACTCTTCTTTTGATGTTTGGCATTATGGTGACATCGGCTGGGAACAAGTGGGGAATATTAAAGGCAAAACCGGAGATAACGGCTTGGCAGGAACCCCAGGAAGTGACGGAACGTCATGGCAAATCGGAGATCAAGATCCTACAAGCTTAGATGTCGAAGTTGAGGGAAATGAAGGTGATTTCTATCTCAACTCAACGACATGGAACTTGTATCGTAAAAACGAAGAAGGATGGACGCTTCTCGTTTGTATTAAAGGCAAAGACGGTGAAAATGGACAAAATGGTAAAGACGCTGACGAATTATATATGGGCTATGACGGATACATATGGCGTGGTGCAGTAAGGTCTGACTGGTATATCCCTGGTGCGACCGCTGGAGAAGATGTTTTTGAACACACCACTGAAGTTGCCGAAGTTATGAGCAAGTATTTTGAAAGTGACTATGTTGACCTTTCAAGCAATTACATTGCCCTTATGCCTTATTATAAAGAACACATCGATCAAACGCTCTATTCTGGAATGGAATTGACTGAAATCACTGTCTATGCCAAAGAAGCAGGAAAATTGCAAATTGGGTCAGCAAAGGTTAGTGACGTTGTTGACGCACGAACAAAAGGCACAGAACTATTAATTATAAATGAACAAAAGTTAGATGTTGTTAAAGGCAAAAATGTTATTAAAGC
>CANRMV010000061.1 GCA_947631875.1 uncultured Clostridia bacterium | reverse complement strand
GCATCTGCCATTGCCATGTTCATTGCCTTAACCACACTGTTTGACTTCTCCGCTTCGCACAAATATATGATTGCATTCGATATGTTCAAATAGCATTCTGTTGGGCCAATCTTTTCACAAGCATACATTGCACTTGTGGCAAGCAGCAACGCATTGCTGTCCGCCATACCAATGTCCTCACTTGCATGAGCAATCATTCTTCTTGCAATAATCAGTGGGTCAATCCCCGCCTTAATCAACCTGAACGCATAATAAAGTGCGGCATCCTCATCCGAACCTCTCAAACTTTTGCAAAACGCAGAAAGATAGTCATAATACATATTTTCATCAATGGAAAGTGGCCGCCTGTTTAAGCATTCTGTCATAACTTCTTTGTTGATATGAATGATTTTATCTTTTCCCATCTTGGTGGAAAGCACAGCAAGTTCCAAAGAATTGAGCGCCGTTCTCACATCTCCATTGCAAGCAAATGCCAAAAATTTTAAAGCATCCTCGCTCACATCCGTTTTATATTCCCCCAAGCCTTTTTCTTTGTCTTTCAGCGCCTTTTCCAAAACCTTTAAAACATCTTTTTCGCTGACTTTCTTAAATTCAAAAACACTGCAACGCGAAACAATCGCCCGCGTCATGCTGGTGTAAGGATTTTCAGTTGTTGAGCCAATAAAATATATGCTGCCCTCTTCAATGGCTTGAAGCACGCAATCACTTTGTGCTTTGCTCCACCTGTGGCATTCGTCCAAAAGAAGATAAGTATCCGTTCCAAACATTTGTTTTTGGCTGCGAGCCCTGTCAATAACCGCCTTAGCATCAGCCACTCCGCTTGAAACCGCGTTAAGTCTTTCTATGTTTGCGTTCAGCATTTTTGCAATGATTCCGGCAAGTGTTGTTTTTCCCGTTCCCGGTGGGCCATAAAAAATGCAACTGCCAACTGAGCCTGTGGATATGGCACGATACAGCAGTTTGTTTTTTCCAACAATATGCTCTTGCCCAACAAATTCTTCAAAAGAGGTTGCCCTCATTCTTTCGGCAAGTGGAATCCTAACGCTTTCCATGAAATTTATTATATCAAAAAAAATATACCACGCAAAGCATTTTAAACAAAAACTTAAAAAAATTAAACTAAATCATCCAAACGAAACTGCCAAGCAGTCATTTTTTAGCAAAGTTTGCTTTGAAAGAGAGTTTATGTTGTAAAAGAATGTTTTTCCAACTTTCAAAAATTTGCTGTCACTTTGCACAACAAGAATTTTTTTGTAAAACAGCCCATTAAAAATGCCAAGTTCTTTAAGCCCAATTTCTTTAAAATTGACAAAGTTTAAGTTTTCCCTTTCTTTCACAAACAAATTTTTTAATTGAACATATTTTTCTTCCAAAATCTGCTCACTCACCCCGTTAATCCAATTTATCCAAATTTTTTGCGGCAATGTGCGATTGAAAAAGATGTCAAATTTAGGATTTTTTGTTTTGACTCTCAAATTAAAAATTTCGCAGCACTTTTTATGTGAGGATTGTTTCAAAAACACAACTTCTTTCTCACTTTTTATTGGCTCTTTTGCCTCTCCAAAGTTGAAAAACACAAAAGCCTCCTCTCCCGCCTTCAAATTTAGAGAAACTTTCACATTGATGCACGAAAAAACCGAATTTTCCAGCCCATCAACAGCAGAAAAAGTGAATTTTGCACCTTTACAAATGAAGTTTAAAAACTTTTTTTCTTTTGTCAGCAAATTTTCAACCAGCAAACATCTTGGCAACCTTTTAAAAAAATAGTAGCCTTTTGGAAGAGGAATATTTAGTTCAAGGGCAACTCGCCTCTCCTGTGATGATTTGTTTTGAAGTTTTGTGTAAAAATTTGCCCCGTTCAAAACAAATTCACAATGCTGAACAAAAATTTCGTCAAAAACAGCAACCTGCTGCAAAGAAAAATCCTCATAGTGTGGATTTAAAATGTTGTCCTGAACCTTAAAAAATTTCTCTCTAAACACAAGATTGTAATTTGAAGAAGATGAATAGTTTATATTGAGTTTGTTTATTGCTTCTAAAAAACTCGCTTTGCAAGTGCTTGGATTAAAAACAATCCCTTTGTCCAATTTTTCAAGTTGTTTTTTGTTTTGAATGCTGCTGGAAGATATTAAAAGATTAAAATCTTCTTCCCGCCCTGCCAAGTTGAAGGCTTTGATTAGGTTTTTGTTTAATATTTTGTCAAATTTGAAAACAGGCTTGCCAATATCAACGCCATACTCAAAAAGTGCACGCCTGTCCAAAGACGTGTCAAACAAAATTGGTGCATGAAACCTAACTCTGTTCAAAATGCAATTTTTAACCTTTTGAATGTATTCTTTCCCTTTCATAAGGTGAATTATTGTCAAAAAAAAGAAAAATTTACTCTCTTTCTTTCAAATCCTTTTTATAAAACATTTTCAAAAAAGGCACAGTCCACTTTGGGGCTTTAACGCAAATGATTTTGATGTTTTGTTTTTTATCTTTTTCCATAATATCTATTATGAAAAAGCAGTTTCGATTGTCACAAAAATTTAAGCGTTTTGCCCAGCGATTGCCCCGTCAGCACACGCTGTTACAATTTGTTTAAGCGTTTTTGCTCTCACATCGCCCACTGCAAACACGCCTGGCACGGAAGTTTGCATATTTTCATCGGTGAGGATAAATCCGTTTTTGTCCGTTTTAATTTCGTCAAATATGTTGATTGGCTTCTTGCCCAAGCAAACAAACAGTGCTGCCGCCTTAATCTTTTTTGCCTCGCCGTCACAAACCATTTCAACACCGTCAAAATTATCTTTGCCAAAAATGTTTTTGATTTGAACATTGGAAACAAATTTAATTTTAGGGTTTTCAACCACTTTTGCAAGAACAGAAACATCGCCGCTGTCCAAAACAGTCACTTTTGAGCACACGCCGCTAAGCAGTTTTGCATCTGCCAGTGCACTTCCGTTTTTGCTTGCAACCAAAACAGGTTTGTTTCTATAAAAATTTGCATCGCACACAGCACAAAAACTGACGCCTTTTCCCAAATAATCGTTTTCATTTATTCCAAGCCCAACATAGGAAAGCCCTGTTGCAATAATCACGCTTGAAGAGAGATATTTTTCCTTTTTGCCAACAACAACTTTTTCTTCGCCACTAAGTTGGCAAGTTAAAATGTCATCAAACACAACTTCTACTCCAAGCGCCTTCACTTGCCCTGCAAACATATTGCACAACGAAATTCCGTCAATCAATTTTTGAGAAGGGAAATTTTCAATTTTTTCGATTGAAAGAACTTGCCCGCCAAGTGCGAACTTTTCAATTATGCAAACGCTTCTTCCACGCCTTTTGGCATAAATTGCAGCGGTCATGCCTGCAACTCCGCCGCCAATAATTAAAACATCAAATTTCTTCATAGAGTTATTTTACTATAAAATTGAAAAAAATTAAAGAAAATTCAGCAAAAAAACGCATTTTTTTCTATCCAATATTGAAAATTTGCTTAACTTTGCCCTGTTTATCAACATTAAAACCTTGCATAATTCCGTCTTGCGAAACCTTGATTGCCACGCCATATTTTGCCATAGTTGTGGCTGCGGCAAGCCTCCCACCGCCAGAACTGCCCGCCTCAATTTTGATGATTGCACCAACTGCAACAATCGTTCCGTCATAATCAATAACTGTTGCCCCGTCCACAGCAGTCATTTCAAGCAAAAGTTTTCTGTCAATTTCAAACAACTTTTTGCCCGCAACAAGTTTTCGTATGGTTATGGTTTTCACATTTTTATTTTTTGCCAAAAATTCGTCATAGGAAAGGCTAAATTTTTCAATTATGCTGTGTGCACTTCCAATGTTGTATAACTTTTGAGCCTCTTCAAGTTCCAACCTCTTTTTAATCAAAAAATGTTCTTCCGAAATGATGTCGCCAGCATCTATGTGCATAAGCGCCTCTTCCGTTCTGTCCTTATTGATGTAACAAATGCACGCGCCGCGATAGGCAAACGAGCAGTCAAGAGCGGTGTTGTAAATTGCCCGCCTAATTTCCTTTGCCGTGTATGATGCGTTGTTGTAAAGCAACCTAATAATTTCGTCATGAGAATAAACACACCACGCTCCATTTCTTTTTGCAAAAATAAGTTTTCTTGAATAAAACACCAAAATGTCGCCTTCATTTGTAAGCACAATTCCAACCCTTTTGTCATTGCAAATTCTTGCCACGCGATTGTAATAATATGGCGAAATTGTTGGCACTGCTTTTGTTTTTTTCAAGTTCACAAAGCCAAGCATATTCCCATTTTTATCAAACTCAACAAAAGAGGATGTTCCGTCTGAAAAGAGAGCAAAAAAATCCTTTGTAATAACATCATTAAAGGAAACTTTATTGCCACCCTCAGAAAGCGTTGACAAATTTATTAAAACACCCATAGACACTGTTGCACCCTCATAAGTTCGCATTGCCCAAGTTTCCAGAGCGTTTATAACTCCAAAAATCGCCTCTGTTCCGCTATCGGTGATGCTTCCAATAAGCGCCTTTTTAATTGCCATTGTTTGCAGATTTTTTAAATACAACTTGTCCGAAATGTTAAGCGAATAGATGTTGTCAAATTCGTTGACAATTTGTTTCACCAAATTAACTTCGAAGGACTTAAAAGGTTGTCCACGTTTCAAAACCACACGATAATTATCAGTCTTTGCTGGTTTTAAAAGAAGCGCGCCATGTTGCCCCAAAGCAACTTCCAAATCTCTTGCTGAGGATTCAGTCTCGCCAGCAAGAAAAGAGCCTGTAAAAAGAGGGACAATAAACTTTTCAACAATTTCATAAAATTCTTGTTTTTCCATGCTTTTACCCTCCTCTTTTTGTATATATCTTCAATATTTAATATAAAATGTGTTCAAAAATTTTGTCAAGCAAAATTTGAAAAATGACACAAAATTTTTATGAATAATTCTCCTCAGAAAGTTCCTCCCTTATAATTTGCAGCGTTTTGTTTTCAATTCGGGAAATGTAAGAGCGCGAAATGCCCAAAACCTTTGACACTTCTTTTTGCGTAAGCGCTTTTGGGCAGTCAATTCCATAACGCAGTTTGATGACAGCTTGCTCCCGTTCGGACAACTTTTGGTCAATAACTTTTCTAATTTTTTGCATGATGATGTTTGTTTCAACTTGTTGAAAAATTTCATCGTCGTCAGAAGAAAGCACATCTTTAAGTTCCAAATCTTTATCGTCATCGTTGTTGCTTGTTAAACTGTTTAAAGAAACAGCATTTTTGTGTTTTTTGTTAGAGCGAATAAGCATCAAAATTTCGTTGTTAATACATCTTGCCGCATAAGTTGAAAGTTGAACTTTTTTGTCATAGTCAAAAGTGTCAATGGCCTTAATAAGCCCAATCGTGCCAACAGAAAGAAGGTCATCGGCCTCCAAAGAAAAAGTGTATTTCTTAACAATATGTGCAACCAGCCTCAAATTGTGGGCAATAAGTTTTTCGCGAGCCTTCATATCACCTTTTTTCATCTTTTCAAAAAGTGCTTTTTCTTCCTGTAAGGTTAAAGGTTTTGGAAAACCCTGTGCCGTGTTAACAAAGTTTGTGAAAAGGCAAATCCTACTAAAAAAATAGGCAAAACTCTCAAAGACCATAAACACCTCTAAAAGTATTTATGAAGTTTCTTGTCGAATTTTGCCTAAAAGTTTAAAAAAGGGTCAAGCCAAAAGCACCATTACAGATAAATTTTTCTCACAAGGAAGTTGATAAATTTAAGTGGCAGCACTCTAACCAAGAAGGAAATTGATTTGCCTGTAAGAGGGAAAACAACCGTTCCCATCGCCTTTCTAAGAGGTGGATTGTTTTTCTTAACAAATTTTATAACTCGTTTTGCGATATAGTCAGGAGTTGCCCCATTCCTTTCCGACTTTTCCATTTCCTCAATGCCCTTTTTCTCTTTTGGGTCATTTCCAATTTGAACAACTCTTGCCTCAGTGAAACCTGTGTTCACATCACATGGCATGAAGGTTGTAACTTTTATTTTCCTATCTCGCACCTCTGTTGCAAGTGCCCTAGAAAAACTTTCAATTCCTGCTTTGCTTGCCCCATAGCACGCTTGATATGGAAGAGGAATGATTGATGCAAGCGAACCCGTGAACACAATTCGCCCATTTTCATTGATGTGCTTAATAAACAAATTTGTCATTTTTATATGAGCAACAAGGTTAACAGCAAAAAGTTTCTCAATGCTGTCCAAAGTTGCATTTTCAACAAGTCCGCCAATTCCAAAACCTGCGTTGCAAAACAAAAGGTCAATTTTTCCAACCTTTTTAATAATTGCATCCACAACCTCAATCATTCTCTTATCGTCAGAAATATCACATTCAAAACTCTCTTCAAAAACATCAAGATTTTTCACTGTTTTTGAGATATCATAAACTCTAACGCCTTCGTCTTTCAACCTTTTTGAAATTGCAAATCCAATGCCACTGTCGCCACCAGAAACAACTGCAATTTTTCCTTCCAATTTATAACTCATAACCCCTCCAATTTTGCATAATACACAATATGTGGTG
>CANRMV010000060.1 GCA_947631875.1 uncultured Clostridia bacterium | reverse complement strand
GGAGTGAACGCACCGATGGTGCACCTGTTGTCACGCCAGTGGCACAGCAGGGTAGCTATGTGCGGTTGAGATAAACGCTGAAAGCATCTAAGCGTGAAACTTGCCTCGAGATGAGATATCCCATAACATAAGTTAGTAAGACCCCTTGCAGACCACAAGGTTGATAGGTCGCATGTGTAAGCACAGATATTGAATGTGTTAAGCTGAGCGATACTAATAGGTCGAGGGCTTAATCACGGATTTTAAGACTTTGTTTATTTCCTTTCTGAGTATGTAGTTGTCAGAGAATTTTCTCTGATTGAATATTGCTATTATCCTATCCTCCTTTCTTTTTGTAGCAATATTCAACTTTACTTGATAATTTCAGACTTGTTCTGTGATTATACCATAACCAGTGGCGATAGAGAGAAGGTCCCACCTGTTCCCATCCCGAACACAGAAGTTAAGCTTCTCATCGTCTAAAATACTTGGCTGGCGACGGCCCGGGAAGATAGAACACTGCTGGTTAATCATTAAAGCATCCGCATGAGGGTGCTTTTTTGTTATCTTTTTTAAAACGCTTAAGCAAAGTGACAGCAGTGTTCTGCACACTTTGTGTGCGTTTTGCTTTGCAAAACATCTTCCCGTTCCGCCGGCCCGAGAAGAGCAGCCCGGTCTTTGTGGGCGGGTGTGGGTTGGCGAAATTCTGCGAATTTCTTAGAACACTGCTGGTTACGGCGAAAACTGCGCTTAGGGCTCGTTTTGTCCTGTGGACAAAAGCATCGCATTGACGCTTGTTTTCGCCTTTTGTGCGGGGACAACTAGAATTTTAAACGCGGACTGCACGCCTGCTGTCATTCTGACGCAAAGCGGAAGAATCTCAGGCGTGCTTGACCGCTAAAATTCGTTTTCCCCACAAACCCCTTTCCGCACCTCGAAAAATTCCGCTGGACATTTTTCATCGGTAGGAGTGAATTTCCAATTTTGTATGCCGGGCAAAGCCCTACGCAATACAAAATTGGAAAACTATATTGAGAGATTTAAAATTAACATTTTTTTATTTGAATGCGATTTAATTGATTTTCTTTTGCCTACTTTTCTTTTTTCCAAAAGAAAAGTAGGGGTTGACAAAGTAAGTTTTTTGTGATAGAATATTTTCGTAAAGGAGGGGGATATGAGTTACGAGATTGAAGATTTAAGAAAAGAATTGTCCTCCAACGGCGTTGCAGACAAAGATTTGGTGGCGGTTCTTCAAGGCGATAATGGAGGAGAATTTTCTGGAAGAAGCCTGTTCGCAGAGAAAAATGCCACAAAGTTTTCTGTTTCTTTGGCTGGGGACAAACTTTTAATCATTCCTTTCAATTATGAAAAACTTGTGTATGAAAAAGGTGTCGCCTTTGACAAAACAATAATTGAGGCGGCAAAAGTGACTGGCGATGGCGTGTTTTTGCTTTCTAAACTTAAAATTTGGACAAAAGACCAAAAATTGCATACATATCTAATTTTGCAAGGCAGAAAAGAAGTTAAACAAATTCTAGAAATTTTGGGTGTTCAGCCACCACAAAAGAAAAAATTGGAAGTGTGCTAATTCAAACTGGAATATAAAAATGCACTATTATTTTAAGAATGAGCAAATTTGCTCATTTTTATTTTTTTCAAAAAATTTATTGACAAGTTTTGAAAGGTTTGTTATATTTTATACGACAACACTTAACAAAAGGAGATTAAAAAAATGGTTTTCTATGGTGTTTTGGAACTTAATAATTAATTCTTCATGCGTTGGTTGTTGTGCCTTCGCATGAAAACGGAGGTAAATTTATGAAAAAAGCAGAAAAAATAAATAAAAAACCTAATATTGGCATCTATCTTGCAAAAATCAAGTGGCCAATAGCATCATATATCTTTTTAATGATTTTGGCAGCAGTGTGCGATGTGTTTTTTGCCGTGTATATTGCAAAAGTTTTAACTTTTATCAAAGATGAAAACTTTGGACAGGCAATTATTATGATGTGGATTAGCGTTGGAATAATGGTTTTCCAAAGAATTTGCTGGCTTATTGTGAATTGGATTTATTTTAAATATTCCAACAAAGTTATGGCGGATTTGAATCTAGACCTTGCCAAACAGGCTTTTAAACTAAATTCAAAAACCTATAATGATCATGACACGGGCACATTTGTGCAGAGAATTGTTGAGGACCCAGCCAGAATTGTGGATGCACTAACAAATGTTGTGGACACAATTATGAACATCATCACCGCTTTTGTTATCGTCATTTATATTGCCACGCTCAATTTGTGGGTTGCTCTGCTTTTGCTGGCGATTGTGATTATTGGATTTGTTTTGGAATACATTCGAGTTAAAATTAGACGTAGAAATCGCGCAGATGTAAGAAAGAAAAACGATATGATAAACTCGCTGACAACTGAAATTGTTAGAAGCGAAAAGGACATAAAATCACTTGGTTTGGAAACAAAACTCTCAGAAGTTTCCAAAGAAAAATATGTGAGTTACAGGCAGTCGAGATACAGAATGGATATGACCGACATGTGGATGTGGTCGGCGCGAAACTGGTTGATTGGTGTGGGCTCAATTTTGGTGCTTATTTTCGGCGCACACCTCATGCAAATCAGCGTGAGTTTGCTGTCAATAGAAGCGTTTATTATCATTTACACAAATCGTGGCTACTTGTGGAATTTGGTTATGGGAGTTGGCACTTTGGCAAACAGTTTTGTGGACATCAAAGTCAGTCATGGAAGAATGTTTGCGCTGTTTGACGAGGACGAATTTGTAACCGAACATTTTGGCACAGAGACCATTGAAAATCCTGTTGGGAAAATTGAATTTAAAGATGTTTCGTACACTTTCAGAGAATATGAATGGCAAACGCCAGAAAAGAAATTTAGTTTGTTTAAAAGGCCGGGTGAATATAGGCGAGAGAGAATTTTGGTTGCAGAAAACAAAATTTTTCAAGATTTGTCTTTTGAAATTCAACCAAACACAACAGTTGCTTTTGTTGGAAAGTCTGGAAGCGGAAAATCAACTATATTAAATCTTATGTCCAAAATGTATGAGGCGGACAGTGGTGAGGTTTTGATTGACGGGCAAAATATAAATTCTTTAAACAAAGAAACTTTAAGAAAAACAATTTCTCTTGTAAATCAATTTCCATACATTTTCGATATGACAATAAAAGAAAATTTACTTCTTGCAAAGGCAGAGGCCACAGATGACGAAATTGTTGATGCACTTAAAAAAGCATCTTTATATGAATTTGTTGAAACTTTGCCAAAGGGCATAGACACAAGAGTGGGCGAGAGTGGAATAAAATTGTCAGGCGGTCAAAAGCAAAGGTTGGCAATCGCAAGGGCGCTGCTTAGAAATTCTAACATAATCATCTTTGACGAAAGCACAAGTTCATTGGATAACTTTGCACAAGAAGAAGTTAAAAGGAGCATTGATGCCCTTAAAGGAAAAAGCACAATAATCATTGTTGCACACAGACTTTCAACCATCAAAAATGTGGACAAAATTTTCTTTTTGGACAATGGCGAGATTGTTGACGAAGGAACTTTTGATGAGCTCTTTGAAAGAAATGAAAAATTCAAAGCAATGTTTTTGGCAGAAAATATCTAAAAAATATCAAAAAAAACTGCAATTTTTGCAGTTTTTTTAACAAATTTTGCCATTTTTATAAAAAATTCTTTTAAAATTTGTTTTTTATGTTGTCATGTTTAATGTGTTTTTTGAACTAAAAACCAAAAAGGTCTTGACAAATTTCGCCTTTGTGGTAAAATGTTGTTAAACAAACACAAAGGGAATTTGAATGGAAAGGACAAAACAAAAATTTACACAGACAAATGTCGACAAAGAAACTTTGAAGAAATGGAAAGAGGATGTCGGTTCTTTTCCCAAAGCGCTCACCAATGAAGAAAACTTGCAACTTCTTAAAAAATACAAAGAAACAGGCGACATCAAAATTAGAAATGAACTTGTGTGTGGGAATTTGAGATTTGCAGTTAGTTTTTCTTATAAATATTTTCAAAATTTGATATATAAATTCTATTTTAATCAAAATGATGATTTGGTGCAAGACCTTTCATTGTTCATCATGGGTGCAGTTGAAAAATTTGACCTTTCAAAAGGGGAATCTTTTTGTGCATTTTTGAGGCCGGAAATACGTCACAAATTTTTAAATAAATTTAATTGTGCTAAAAATTTGAAAAACAATGCAGTGCTTGTTTCGTTTTATTCTCCTGCACACTACAACAAGGATGGTGATGAACTTACCTATGAAGATGTGCTTATGGACGAAAGGTTCACGGAAGAAAACTTAGCAACTGATGTGGATGTTAATCATATTTTGAAAAACATTATTCCGCGTTTAGCCAAAAGAGAGAGGTTTATTTTTAATAAATGCTTTGTTGAAGGAAAAACACAAATAGAAGTTGCAAAAACATTAAATTTGTCAAGAGAATATGTTTCGCGTTTGGTTGGTCGAATTAAAACCATGATTTTGGATGCTTATGAAAATGGTGTTGAGGTTTTACCGATAGTGGAAGAACCCATAGAAATTTGTCCTACCACATTTGAGCAAGCCTTGAAATTGCAGGGAAAGGAAGAGCAAGAAGTCTTGACGGATTATTTTAAAGGTGAACTTGGTTTGCATGAAATTGCAAAAAAGCACTATATTAAAGAACCGTATATTTCTTTTATGGCTAGGGATTTTAAGAAATTTTGTGTAGAGAATAATATTGAATTTCCGAAAAGAATGCGAGTTTATCCGTTTGCAGATGCAAGAGCAGAGAGAAACAAAAATATTTGGGAAGATTGGTTGAAAGGGGGCAAGTCCATTGCTGAAATTGCCAAACATTATTCTGTTTCAAGGGGAACTGTGCAACTTGTTATTACAAAGTTTAAAGCAGAGGGTTTGCAGCGCGGCGAGGAAGTTCCAAAAAGAACAAAGAAGTTGAAAAGCAGTAAAGTTGTGAAAAATGCCGACCAAGTTGATATGAAAACTGCTCTTAAATGCACGTTATCTGCTTTATCAAAAGAAGGGGTTTTGAAAGATGATAATGCCACTGAGCAAAACATCAAAGAGAAAGGGGTTGCAGGGGTGGTTGCAAACGAAAACTACAAAACCAAAGAGCGTACATCTTCAACAGAAAAAGAGAGAGGAAAAGTTTAAAAACACAAAATATATCTAAAAATGCAAAAAAAATCAAAAAAACTGCAATTTTTGCAGTTTTTTTACAAATTTTGCCATTTTTATAAAAAAATTATTTTTGTAATAGAATAACTCCTTCACCTATTGCATTGATGTCCTCTATCAAAATTGTTTTAAAACCTATTTTCTCTGCTTCGTTTTTTATCCAACTTTTATGTACTAGATATTCATCTTTTCTTTCTGCAACAAGTAGTCCTGCTTCATATTCGTTCTCTTTACAAAAGGCCGCAATTTCCTTGGCCCTTGTCAGGTTTTCGACTTTTACATCCCTTCCTTTTAACGCATTCCAAAAGGTGGAGGCATAGCCTTCTTGTGAACGCAACTGCCAAAAATTGACGATTTTTTCTTTATCATTCAGCCCGATATCTTCCGGAATAAATGTTTCCAAAATGCAAATGTATGCACCAATTTTCATATTTTTATGTAGATTTTTTAAAAAGTCAATCTTTGTTTGTAAGGGGTCAATAATATGATGAAAAGCATACAAAAGAAAAATCATATCTGCATTTGTTTTTTCTTTTGCAAAATCAAGCATGTCTTTACAAATAAAATCGACATTATCAAATTTGTTTAACTTTTTTGCCTCTTCAACAATATTTGCTCTAAAATCATAGCCAACAATTTTTGTATTTTTAAACTTTTCTGCCACTTTAAATGTGGAAGAGCCAGTGGCACTTCCAAGTTCTATTACTTTTTTGGGATTCACAAAATTTACTATCTTAATTAAGCACTTTTGAATTGCTTTATAATAACTTGTGTTGTTTAAATATTTATCAAAAACTTCTTTGCTGTTATAAAAAGAAGGTGTTTTATCGAAATTTTTCATTTTTCTCTCCTAAGAAGTAATATAATCTAAATAAAAAATATTTCAAAATATTTTAAGCAAAAAAAATAAATATTCCTATTCACATGTTTGGGGTGAAGTGAGCAATCAAACGAGAAGGCGCAGATTTTTGCCGAAAAAAAACTCTTGCTGTCTTGTCCTACGGCAAAAACAAGCAAGAGTGCAGATTGCGAACTGGCTCCGGAGATAGGATTCGATATGGGCTTATGTCTGGGATATAAGCCCATCAACCACACTGCCCTCTTGCTTCGGTTGAGCCTACGACACACGCGTGTGGATTTTGTTTTTTTATGTGGAAGCACTTTGTGTTTGGGTGTGGCTGTTAAGATTTGCGGATGTAAATCGCAGGCAGAGCCTGCCCACAAGGTCAATAAAGTGAAACAAAAAAACACGCTTTTACATTTTATCAAAGGGTCCCCAAAAATGTTTTTCATTTTTGGGGTGAAGTGAGCAATCAAACGAGAAGGCGCAGATTTTTGCCGTAAAAAAACTCTTGCTGTCTTGACCTACGGCAAAAACAAGCAAGAGTGCAGATTGCGAACTGGCTCCGGAGATAGGATTCGAACCTACGACCTTGTGGTTAACAGC
>CANRMV010000059.1 GCA_947631875.1 uncultured Clostridia bacterium | reverse complement strand
GGTCACGCTGTCGCCACGTCTAATTGCTGTGGCGTTGTTTGAAAGCGTTCCTCCAACTCCTTTTTGCACTTCAACCTTATAAGAGATTTGTTCAAAAACAACATCAATGGTTAGGTTTTTGTAAATCTCATCAATGGTGAAAACTCCATCTTGTGCTTCAATATCAATTCCATCAACAGAAACCCTTTCTAGTTTATAACCCGCACCCTCTTCAACTGTAAATTTAACAACATCACCTTTTGAAACGGAATACAAATTTTCAATTATGTTTCCATTGATAAGAACTCTGTTCTTTTCGGCCTCCGCATCACCAGAAACAGCGCCAAAGTAATTAAATTTCAAAGTGTAATCCTTAATTTCGGCTGTTGTCACAGTCATTGTAATATCTTGCGTAACATGGCTTAATTCAATAGGTCTGTCAACCGGCCTTTGTTCTTCTGGTTTTGTTGAAAGCACAATGGTATTGATTTGATAGCCAATATCTGGCACAATTTCAATTACATATTTATATGGTTTGGAAATTGTCCCTTCATAGAAAGTCAGGCTTTCCTGCTGCGAGAGCAAACCATTAACTTTAATGCTGTAATGCCTATCCACAGTTTGTGAAGAGGAATCTTTTTCAACATAAGTGAAGGTGTGTTTTGGCGTGCTTTCGTCAACAACATTGATTGTTAAACTTTGGCATTTGCTCTCAAAAGGCGTTTGAATTTTGTTTCCAAAAGCATCAATGCAACTCAGGGAAACGGTGTCTTTGAAGCAAATTCTGCTTTCCACAGATTGCGTTCCGTCAAAAACATAATGATAAATCCATTCAAAATTATTTTCTTTGCTTCCCTCCTGCGTGAAATAGCCGCTATTTTTGATTGGTGTTTCCAATTTGTAGCCAATCAGAGTGATGTCCGCTTGATAAGTTTCCCCTTTGTTAACAAAAGCAACATATTCTTGAAGTGGTTTGGAAGTTCTCAAATTTATGTCATAATATTCAAAATCACAATTTAAAATTTGAGGTTTATTTGCAAAATAGCCATAAAGTTTCCCAATTTGCACTTCATATTTTATTGTAAAGTCCGCAATATTTGGCCCAAGCAACAATTCTGCAATTTCGGCGTTGTTAAAAGCATAGTCACCAAGTTTCCCAACCTTGCCCGTTGCATTGCTCCCTGCACCAATTTGTGGCAATGTGAGAGCATTGAGATTTTTGCAATTTTCAAACGCATAAGTTCCAACATCCCAAACATTTAAGAAATTGTTTTCAACCAAAGTTAAATTTGTGCAGCCAGAAAAAGCATAGGAGCCAATTTCTCCAACATTTGCAAAGTTCCCATTCAAAGTTAACAAATTTTCGCAGCCATAGAATGTGTATGGCTCAATTTTTGTGACTTCATTTGAAAACGAAATTGTTTTAAGATTTTTGCAATTTCTAAACGCATATTCGCCAATTTTTGTGACGCTTGAAGCATTTATTTCTTGAAGATTTACATCACCATTAAAAGCGTTTTCGTCAATTTCTGTTATTGTTGTTGGCAAATTCAAAACTTGCACAGGACAGCCCGAGCCAAAGGCAAATGGCATAATTGAGGTTATTGTTGCTTCTCTATAAACTTCTGGCGCACTTGTTGTGGTGAAACGAAATCCGTTTGGAAGGTTCAAAACTTTCAGTTCTGTGCCATTATATTTTTTAATTGCAGCATAATAACTTGAAGGCCACCCCTCTTGAATTTCAAATTCATAATTGGTCAAAAGGTCATAATTTTCAACATAATAAATTTTTGTTGCAAGTTTTGTCTCCCCAAGATTTTCCTCTTCGTCAATATAAGTTGCAACGGCATGAACTTTTGTTGTTTCTTCAATTTCAACAGGTTGCTGATATTGTGTCCAAGTGCTTTTATTGAAAGTGGTTTCATTTTCATTCAAAGAATAATAAATCTCCACTTCTCGTGCACCTTCTTCGGCAAAAGATAATGTGAATGTGGCAGAATCCTGCCCTTTTTGTTCATCTGTTTGCTCCGAGAACTCAACAAGATTTTGCGAATACACCTTGTCAACTGCTGCCAAATCAATGCAACCATAGCCATAATAGTCGTCTCTGCCGCTCCTTCCCAAATCAACGGCATTTTTAATCAAAGAATTGGTCACCTGTTCAAAGGTTTTATATTTTGGAAGCGAAAACAACAGTGCATAACATGCAGAAATATGAGGCGCCGCCATTGATGTGCCCGAAAGGTTGTGATAACCTCTGCTTCCCGTGTTAGCCAAATTTGATGCACTTGAAACAGCTGTTCCCGGTGCTGAAAAATCCACATGGCTTCCAAAGTTGCTGTATGAACTGTCAAAAACAAGCCCATTATTCAAATATCCACCATTTTTCAAAGCGGAAACAACAATCGCCTCGTCACAATTTCCTGGCGAAACATTTGATGTTGTTTGACTTTCATTTCCAGCCGAAACAACAAAGGCAACGCCTGCTTTTGAGCCATTTCTTACGGCCGCAGTAAGTTTTGACCTTGCAGCGTTTTGAATTATCTCATTAGGGCTTAAATCTTTGTCGTAATAATCCACGCCCAAACTCATATTTGCAACGATTTTCATGTCTGGATTGGTAGTTTTTAAATCTATAAGTTTCTCAACCGCTGTGATAATCCCAGCAACTGCCCCGCTGCCATTCTTATCCAAAACTTTGTATGGCACAATTTTAACATTGTCAGTTGTAAGTTCTGCAATCGTTCCGCTTGTGTGAGTTCCGTGCCCATAAACAAGTGAGCCATTTTGCTCATAATAATGGTCATCATAATAATCGTAATTAGCAGGATTTGTTGTGTTTTTCACTTGCTGTGGAGTGTATCCAACAAAACTTTCAGCCAGAGTTTCATCAATTCTGCCTTGAAACAATTCGTGATATTTGTTAATGCCTGTGTCAAGCACAAAAACATACACATCATCAAGTTGATTTTCGCCAAGTTGATATGAAATAAAGTTGTCGTAATGCATATATTCATCTGCCCACGTTTTGTAGGTGTGTGTGGCGGTGTTGTATGCCTGAACATCCTCGCCATCATTCACTGTCACATAAGCATCAAAGGAAACATCATAGCCAAGATTTATCAAATAGTCATAAGCCTTTTCTGTTTGTGCGTGCGTTTCATATTGGAAGAAATTCCACTCTTTATATCTTGCCCCACAACTTGGAACAAAACTGTTGGAGCTGACAATCAAACGATTAAGTTCTGCTTCTTGTTGTTCGCCTGAAAAAGCCGAAATAGAAGCAATTTCATCGTTAGCAAAGCCCACATCTTCTTGCATTTGCATGAAAGATTGATAAAAAGCATTGTAGTCATCTGGTAGAACATAACTTTCTTTTGCAAAAGCAAAGTTTGCAGGGAAAAAGACAAAAATTGCTGCCAATCCAAGCAACATAATCATGAAACTGCACAAACAAATATGTAAAATCCTTCTTTCGCGAAATCTCATATATATATTATAACAAAATATATTAAAAAAATCAAGTGTAAACCATTGCTTTTTACATTTTATCCCTTTGAATACTCAAAATTTGGCATAATTTTAAAAAAAATTACGCTTTGCTTAATAAAATAATAATTTTTTTTGCATTTTTTGTTGACAAACAATTTGATTTAGTATAAAATATGATGGTATGCGGATGTGGCGGAATGGCAGACGCGCTTGTTTAAGGGGCAAGTGGGAAACCGTGGAGGTTCGACCCCTCTCATCCGCACCAAGCAAAAAAACTGCACTTATGGTGCGGTTTTTTATTTTCATAAAAAAGCCTGCACTTGACGTTTGTTTTTTTGCTCCTCGCCGCCATTCGAAAATCGCACTCAAAAAAAAGAAAAAAGCGGGATTCCGCTTTTATTTTGTGTGTTCTGCAAAATTTTGGGGATTATCTTTGAAAGAAAAGCCCAATTTTTGCTCATATTTATCGCCTAACAATATTGTGAACGCCTGATTTTCCGAAACAACGGAACTATTGTCCAAAAAAATTTCCACCCTTTTCAAAACATCACCCGGATTTTTCACATAATCTTCCATAAGAGCCGACGCCGTAATTTCCCCAATTACATATTCCATAGCCTTTATGCCCAAAATATATTCTTTCGACTTCATATCTTTGCTATGCTGTTTATAATCTTTGCCTCTAAGCGTAAATTTGGTCTTTAAAACTGACCTTATCGTAACCGGCTCTCCCAAACTTTTAACAATCTCGCGTTCACGTAAAAGATGTTGTATATTTAGTTTGGTGTCATTTTGTCTTTCAATCAAAATCCTTTCAACATCTTGTTTTAATACATCACCTTTTTGCAACTGCTTATAAAGATAAAGTTTTTCAAAAAATATAGAGCCAATTTCATTTAAACTTGTTGTTTTGGCTTTTAAGTCATATTGATATTTTTGGCTTAAAATGTGCCCATATTCATGAACAACAGTCATAGGCCCTCGCAAATCAGGTGGAAGCCCAAGTTTGATAATTGTTGAATTGGCAACAGGCATAATCACACCATTTTCTATGTCATCATATTGAGCATTAATAAAGGTGTTATATCGTGAAATAAAATTGTATATCCTGGCCTCAAAAGTAGGATTAATTTCATAATAAAAATCAGTTCCCTTTGCCATCATTTCTTTTATCGACCAATTTCTATAACGAAAATTGTGATCGCTTTGCTCCGCTTCTTCTCCTCCGATTTTTTGAATAAAATCAAAAAATTTTGGAGCCCGCTCCTCCAAATCCTTATAGAAATTTCGCATATCAAAGTGTTGAATAAGTTGTTCCAAATAATATGTCGTCTTAAAAATATTCATAAACTCACTCCCAACAAAAGAATTATAACACAAAAGAAAGATAATTTCAATAGTTAATATTAAAGGTCATTAAAATTTGTTTTGACAAACAAGTTATTTTGTGTTATACTTAACAAGAAATGGAGCGGAAATATGCCAAAAATTGAAAATAACAATGTTTATGATTATAAATCCGAACGCACAAAAAGTGTTCTTTTCACAATTTTGCCTTATGTTTTCAGTGTGATTTTCATTGCACTTGGGCTGTATCTTGGAATAGCACGAGGTGCTGTTCCCGCCGCCCACTTTGCAAACTTTGTTGAGGTCACGGCAACTGTGGATGAAGTTTTGGAATATAAGCAACCAAACGACAAACCCTCAAAATTCAGATTAAAACTCTCTTACACATATGGAGACAAAGATTTTAAGGACAGGCTTGGAACAGAACTGCACAATGCAACAAATTGCCCTGTGGAAAAAAGCCAAATTAAAATTATGATAAATCCAAACAATCCAATCGATATGGTGGAAAAAATCAAAATAAATTATGCTGAAATGATTATTGGTTTTGGCTTAACTGTTGTTGGCGGAGTTATTGTCATTGTTCAATCAATCAAACTTGCAAAAACAAAAAAGAATTCAGCTGTGTCAAAATCAAGCAAATAAAACACCCTGCGAGGTGTTTTTTTCAAACACATCAAATCCTCACCTTGCATAAGATTTTTATGTAAGGAGGAAAAAATGAAATTTTGGAAAAAGCTTGGGCTTATTTCTCTTGCGTTTTTAATGGTTTTCTGTTGCTCATTTGCAATAGTTGGCTGCGGAAACACCGAAAAAGATTGGAACAGAATTGAATTAAACGAAGTTACACACAGCATTTTCTATGCACCCCTTTATGTTGCCATAAACAAAGGCTTTTTTGAAGATGAAGGATTAAGCGTAAATCTTCGTTCGGCAGCAAACGGGTCAAACACTTCAATGGCAACCTTGCTTTCTGGCAGTTCAGACATCATTTTGGCTGGACCAGAAACAGCAGTTTACACCGAAAGAGAGGGCTATTCTGACAAACCTATGGTTTTCGGGCAACTAACCGCATGTGACGGCTCCTTTATCATTTCAAAAGAGCCAAACGAACACTTCACCCTAGACGACCTCAAAGGTGAGGAAATTATTGGCGGAAGAAAAGGTGGCGTTCCTGCAATGGTGCTTGAATGGATAATAAAGAAAGAACTTAAAGAAGATGCAAACAAAGTGACAATCGGCTATGAAGATTTTGGAGCAATGGTTGGCATATGGGAAAGCAGGAACATAACAAAATACTGCACCGTGTTTGAGCCAACAGCAACAAACCTTAAAAAAGCAGGAAAGGCATACATTATGGCAAGTCTTGGCACATTATCTGGACGAATTCCATACACCTGCTTTATCGCAAAGCAAAGTTATCTTAAAAATCATGGTGATGTTGCAGAAAAGTTTTTAAAAGCAGTTAAAAAAGGTTATGATTTCATAACAAACAACATTGATACAAACGCGCAAGCAGTTGCAGACGCACTTTTGCCATCTTTTGCAAACACCACAGAAGAACTTATTGCAGCAGCAAAGGCATACAGCGATATTGAGGCTTGGAAAGATGATTTGATTTTGGAAGAAGCCGATTTCAACACGCTTTTGGATGTTATGGATAATGCCGGCGAACTTGAAGATGGCAGACCAGAATGGAGTTCAGTGGTTGACAACAGCATTGCAATGAAACTCTAACTTTTCTTTTGAGAAAGAAAAGTTAGCAAAAGAAAATCGTATATGATTGTTGTTTGTAACAAATAACCGCTGTCATTCTGACGCA
>CANRMV010000058.1 GCA_947631875.1 uncultured Clostridia bacterium | reverse complement strand
AATGATTCTTAATACCATTTTCATAGAAAACATTTCCTCTTGTCAGAGTGAAAGTAATTGGCTTCGTTGTGTATCTCACAACAACATTAACACCATTTTTATATTCGTCTTTTGTCCATATTGTAAACTTAACTGTTGTTTTTTCATCAATAGTTTCAACGTCAGTTATTGTATAAGTTCCAATATCCACCTCATCTGTTGCAGCCTCAATTTCAAAATTTGACGCTTTCAAATTTGCTTGGTCACACAATTCCAAATCTGTGAATGTAACTTCTCCGTTATAGCTATATGGCAAATATGCGTTTATTAAATCCTTTGAAGAAGATGCTAAGGCTATTTGATTTCCATTGACAACAATTATCTCTAATTGGTCATTAACATCTCTTTTTAAATCAATATTGTGAATTAGATCTTGAATTTGTGAAGAATTTCCACCATTTTTAATCAATTTTTCGGTGGTAGCGTTTAAATTATATCCCACAAGACCAATTTTATTTTTACCATCGACATCTAGCTCGTCTGTATATCCAACAACTTCCTCATTAGTGTCATAATAATTTTCGTCTGTTTTTTTCGCGTAAACCAAATCTTTAAGAATGTTATCATAGTCCTCAAATTCAGTGGATTCATAATACGTCACAGGGGATTGAGTAAGCATATCATAGGTGTATCTTCCATAGTATCCCTCTATTTCATCTTTATAGTACGGTTTTCTCTTTTTATATACAGTATAATCCTCATAGTTACCATCAGAATACCTCTTCTCAAAAGTCGAAAGATTTCCATCCTCATACTGAAAATTTCCTCTGTAAACTTGTTCTCTATTATACCATTCATGTGGCAAAGCCCCTGATAGAATCAATTTCGATGCAGTAAGCCAGGCCTCTTTGACCAAAAGATCCAAATTACCATTATTTACAGAACCAGTGCCAGACCACTCCCATCTATAATCTCCTCTGGCAACAATATCTTGCATATACACACGGGTCACAAGGCCGTAAGAATCAACGCCGCTAACGTTCAACTTGCCGTTGGAATCAAATGTTCCATCAAATTTATATCTATCATTTTCAATACCATTATTCCCAAGCATTGTTTTTCGATAGAATGTTATTTTCTGTTCTCCTTGTGAAACTTGGCCTATGCTGCCATCGTTTTTAATGTTGTCTGTTGAAGAGTATACATTTTCAAAGGTTTCAGCATCTTGTGCAAAGCCTATTCCATAAGCATAAACCTCTCTGGCTCTTCCAGGGTTGTAGTAATTGTAAATTTTAAACACCAAATTAGCAGGATTGATTGTTGCTTCTTCTATTTTTAAAACCCCTAATAACTGTTGCTTGCCGATAAATTGCGTTGGGGCTTCGCCTAGTGCCTCAACAGACGCATCGTTGATGCAGTTCGAAACTGTGCCACCAGCTCCATATCCAAATATTCCGCCAGCATATGCATAATGCTTGCCCGCAGATATATCTTCAAATTCATAAGCATTTCCCTTCAACTCTGCACCTTTGAGAAGGTCACCATCATTTTTATCGGAATAATAAGTTTTTGCTGTTGCCGTTCCATAGTTTCCAGAGATAACAATGCCGGCATTATAGGATGATGTCATATTTGCACCATTTGAATATCCAACAACCCCGCCGCCAACATAATTGCCGCCAACATAATTGCTTGTTGTTTTAGTGTATCCAGTGAACACAGAGTTTGCATTGTAAGAATTGTCAATAACTGTTCTGCTTCCAGCATAGCCAACAACCCCGCCTGCAACAAGGTTAACGTTCTTCGTTGCAACTGCTTTGCCGTTTTCATAATCGGTGATTGCCGTTTGAAGCGGCAAATTGTCCTCACTTTCGGGATTTGTTACATCCACGCTTGACGACATGCTGCTGATAACTTGTCCGCTGTTTGAAGAATAATATATGCCTGTGTATGTTGCGTCATACACTTTTTGAATTTGGTCGCCAATTTGCGTAGAAATCTTACTATTGGCACTTGCCGCTTTAAGCACACCAACAAGCCCGCCAATAATTCTGCCGCCAGAAGCGTTTGTCACGTTCACAGCGCCCTCAACAGCCTCTGCGCTTCCAACAAGCGTTCCAACAACACCGCCTGCAACATTCCCGTTTGCTGTCAAATTTCCAACAACTGCAATGTTGTTCATATTCCCATTCAAAGTGGCCGCAAGTGTACCTGTGCTGTTCATATCCACATTAACCAATCTCAAATTTTGAATAGTTCCATTCACAGTGCCAAACAAAGAAGATTTTGTTTCTGTCAAGCCTCCAAAATCAAGTGTGTGATTGTCTCCATCAAAGATGAAATTCTTTCCGCTAAATGCTCCAACATCCTTGCCCAAAACAGAATTATCGCCCGCTCCGAGTTTGGAATTTTTGTTCATCGTCAAATCATTTGTAAGCCAGAATCTAAGGTCGTTGCTTCCATAAACACCTTCTTCCCCAGCCTTCAACACTTGTTGTAGTTTACCCTCATTTGCAACCGCCAAGAACCACCAATTTTCAGGTGTATTGCTTCCCATATTATAATTGGTTGAATTTTTAAGGATGTCGGCATAAGGAACTTCCGTGTATTCGTAAAGTTTGATAATTCCTTCTGAGGTGTTAATTCTTTCGCCGTCTTCCTCTCTTGTGAAAGTTGAAACGTTTTTCAAGAAACCAAAGCCATGTGTTGCATAGCCATTATTTGTAAATTGTGAGAAATACCATTTATCAACAGTGGTGGTGTTTGTTGGATCCTTTACATCCTCAACTTTAAGCGAATAACCTGCTTCATTCTTACTGCCATATCCAATGGCCATTTGATCAATATTTAGTTTTGTAGAAGCAGAATAACTTGCGTTTACAAAATTTATCGGAATAATCTTTCCATCTGTTTGAAGAGTATTAATGCTGCCTTCCGCGTTTGAAATAACATCGTTTACTTTTGCATTTGCAACGGTGTAACAATCTTTTATTACATTTTTATTAGATTTATTATCTCCCACATTTTCTAGTTCGACTTCAAACTTTGCAAAGGTGTAAATGACATCTTCAACATAAGAAAGAATGTTCCCAGATGAATATGTGGAAAGAATTGTGTTGTTAAAGTCTTTTAAGTTGGCAATCCCTGAAATATCTCCACCTGGAATAACCGTTTCTTCATCTTTCGTTTTGCCGGTGGCACGATAGGTCATGTTTGCGTCAAAATAACTTTGAGCAATCATACCTCCACGCATTTCGCCAACAATCCCGCCAAGTTTAACGGTTGCCCCTGCTCCGCCAACGGAAAGTTCTCCTTCAACTCCCAAGCCATATATGATTGAGTGACCATATGTTGTTCCAACCACACCGCCATAAGTTGGCGATTTAGATTCCACATTTATATCCATTTCTGTGTCAAGTTTAACAACAAGCCCGGAAATAACATTGAATGTCAATTCTTCGATGTATGCACCCTCATTTGTTTTTTCATCCGGCTCGCCCATTGTGTTTATAAATCCGCCATATGTTTTTAATTCTTCTTCCTTTCGCGAATCACTAATTTGTATAGTTTGTCCATTTCCAACCAAAACAGTGTTTTTGAATTTATCCGCAAAATTGTTTTCACTTCCTGTTTGCAAGGTGTAATTCAATTCGGTTGAATTTAAAGCAATCCAATGAATATTGTGGAAGTTTTCAAGCTCTTCTTCATTAACGAAATATTTCTCCGTATTTGTTTGAGAATCGCCAGAAGCAGAAACTTTTTCAACCTTAAATTTCTTGTTGCCTTCTTCTAAAAGATAAGGGTTAAGCTTGTGTCCTTCTTTAAGTTGGCGTCCATTTATGAGCGTTGCAAACTTAGTCAATATATTGTCAGTTGTGGCCTCTGTTTCATTATTTAACTGTCCTTCCGTCAAATAGCCAAGATAATCAAGTGTTGTTGTTCCATAAGCATGGTCAACATTTTCATTTTGCGCCTGAGTTGCCAAAGCCACGATGGAAGAGTAAGCGTTTTCACCATAATTAACTCCTTCAAACGTGCCGCCATAAACGCCGCTGTCAGCATTCTTTCCTGCAATCGCTCCAACTTTGTAAGAATTGCCATAGGAATTTCCACCACCAGAAATTTCATCTTTGTTCAATTTGTCATTAAACGAAGTCATGATAGAAGCATTTCCACCAATATAAACCGGAGTTGTTGGAAGTCCGCCCACAATTCCACCAAAGTTATAACTTTTCAGTGTGTAATTGAGGAAAGTGGTTGTTATTATAACTGATGTTTCATCCTTTATATTTGAACTGAATGGATAGTTCACAAAAACATCACCATAAGAGAGGTTTTCTGTGAGAGCGGAGGCAACATTGTCCGATTCTTCTGTGCCACTGCTGTTAAATTCGCCAACAACGCCGCCAACTGAAATTTCGCCTTTATCTATGGTTTTTCCATAAATTCTAACTGCGCCGCCATAAACAATTTGAGAAACGCGAACATTGTTTGTGCTTTTAGAAACATTTTTTCTTTCAATATAACCTATTGCACCGCCATATTTAAGAACATTAACGTTAGACAAAACATTTCCTGTGACATTGACGTTTCTGTCATCCTCTTGATTGATTAAAACGCCAAATTCGGCTCCTGTCTCGCCACTGCCATTATCTTTTAAAAGACCAATAACACCGCCCACATTCGCCGTTATTTTATTTGTATTTGCCGTAGACTGCTGGCGAACAGAAATATTCATATTGTTATTTGAAGAAATTCCTGCAATTAAGCCTCCATTGAATGTTCCAAAGAAGCCACCGATAGAGATATCACCACTTGTTTGATTGTCAACAACAACGTCAATAGTTCCAGAAATATCGCAGTTTGAAGCAGCAGTCACGCTTCCGCCGGTCACTTCTCCAACATAGCCACCAACAGCACTATTTGCCCCCAGAACATATGAATTTGTTCTTTCTGTGTAATCCTCATTATTTTCGTCAAAGAAAGCACCTTCATCTGCATAAACTTGTTCAGCATATTCTTGGTCTATGTTTCCTGTTGCAGAAACTACTTCTTTTTGAACATATATACTAGAAACAGAGAAATTCACGGAGATGTTTCTTATCGCAAGTCCATCCGTGCTGCTTCCAATAAGCCCGCCAATTTTTGCCGTGCCTGTTGTATAAGTTTTTGCTTCTTCACCCTTTTCAAACTCTTCTTTGCCGTCAGCAGGGACAAATTCGCCTTCAACAACTTGATATAAAGCACCTTCCAAAGTGAATGGTTGTGCGGTTGAATTTGAAAGTTCGGCATTTGATGTAACTTCACCAAAGCCCATGCCCGCATATAAAGTGTTTGCCGAAAACTCCTGATAAATTTCAATCTTGCGATTTTCGCCGGATGGTGAGAATGCAATTTTGTCCGCAGCGGCCGCTTTTCCAACAAAACCTCCAATATATGCACTGTTAAACTCTTTCTCACCGCCTGAAACGGTTATCTTTATGTCTTTGCTGAAATTGGAAAGACCAATGTTAACACTGCCCTCATTTGCCACGCTTGTTGTGCTTTGTTTGTTAATACATCCCGCATACAATCCGGCATAAACATTCAATCCTGTCGTCGTCGCAGCACCTCCAACCTCAAAATTCACAGGAATAGTAGCGCCGTTTTTACTCTCTATCATAAGGCGTTCAATGTTTATAGAGTTAAAGCCGCTCGTTTTTTCAATCTTGCCGGCAATAAGCCCCATATAAATTGAGGCATTCTCTTTTGGTTGAGTGGCAGACAAAGTTATTGTTGCGTTGTCGTCTCTAAGTTCGATTGTGCTTGCAATAAATGAAGAACTGCTAAACTCCTTTGCGATTAGACCAAGAGAAATTTCTTCTTCACTGCTTTTGTTGGATGATATAGATACATTTTTGTTATACGCAATGCGACAATTTGTGAATATAGTGCTGTTATAAACACCGGTATTAACAAGTTGATAATCAATATCATTGTTATTATCCTTTGTCATATAGAAATTAATGCCGTTGAGATATGATCCATTGATTTCGTTAAACATAGGTGTATCCAAAATAAATCCAACTTTATCGCCTTTCTTTCCACCAAGTTCACTATCAGCTTCCAACATGCCAACAGGTGAATCTACCGCTTCCATATAATCTCTATAAGAAATTAATGTGACATTGTCAAAGTCCTCAAAGATGTAAGTTGTTCCTGTATAACCTTTTAATTCAGTTTCTTCCTCCTCAGTAAGTTCGTTGGCGATTCTAGTTTTATCTAATAAGCCATTTTGTGTTAGGTTTATATCAATGTATGTGTTTGAATCATTTGACTCCTTTCCTCTAACAACAACCGTGCTTGCTTCACCATTGGCAACTTTCCTTAAAACATCAAGCGTGCTTTCAAGAGTTGCATCCCAGAAAAGTTCTGTGCTTGCTTCAAAAAGGTCCACATAAGGGAAAGGTGTGTCGATGTCCTGTTTCCAAATATCGTTTGTCCAGTTGTTTTCAAGGAAATAACTGTTAAAAATGCTGTATTGCGTTTCTTTTCCAGCAATTTTTCCTATATGCACAGCCGATATAAGCTGATCATTGTCACTATCAGACGCTTTTTTAAAGCCAAAAGGATTGAGCTGTATCAAATTGCCTGATGTACTTATCTCGCGGTAACCACCAACTGACCTGCTTCCTCCACTTGTTGTGCCGCTATTATTAACTGCATCATACACT
>CANRMV010000057.1 GCA_947631875.1 uncultured Clostridia bacterium | reverse complement strand
CCTTAGCGCAGTTTGTGACGCTGTCGCGGGTCCGATCCCCGTCTTCCGCTCCAACGAAAGCGCTTGGCTGATGTTCTAAGTGCTTTTTATTTTTTTTAAAAATATGTTTGCCAACTTGTGGTAAAATTGGAGGTAAAATGAAATATATAGAAACGGAAAGGTTGATTTTACGAGAATGGACACTCAAAGATGTGGGTGACCAAGTTGAAGGATTGAGCAATTTTGAAACAGCAAAAAATCTTACTGTTCCTTTCCCTTATACTGAGAAAAATTCTATTGAATACATAACAAAACATTTAAAAAATGATGCCAATAGTTATGCTTTTGCGGTGCAGTTGAAAGGCACCGAAAAAGTTATCGGCGGAACAAGTTTGGACTTAAGAGAAGGCGAATATAATGGCGGGATTTGGTTGAATGAAAAATACACGGGTAAGGGCTATGGCACTGAGGTGTGGATGGCGCGTGCCAAATTTGCATTTGAAGTTTTGAAAGCAGACAAACTTGAAAACGGCTATTTTGAATTCAACAATCGTTCAAAACATATGCAAGAAAAAATTGGACACAAAACGGTTGGCAAATCCCAAAAATTTTGCCCTGCGCTAAACAGAGATGTTGTTGAAGTTTTAACTCGTCTCACAAAAACAGACTTTTATGAAGCCTTACAATCAACCAAATTGCAGGCAGTGTATGATAAAATTAAAATTTTGAAACCCAAAGTCGATTGAAACCATTTTTAACAAAACGAGATTGAAAAAAATTATAACAGCCCAAACGGGTTGTTTTTTCTTTTATGGTGACAGAGTGGCAATGATAAATCATATCTTAATAAAAAGGATATTGATTTTTATGTGTGGTATTTGTGCGGGTATTTCTGAAAAAATAAATATTATTCAAGATGTTGTTTCAGGGTTAAAAAAATTGGACTATCGGGGATATGATTCATGTGGGATTGGTTACATAGATGAAAAGCAAATAAAGGTTGTTAAGGCGGTTGGGCAGATAAAAAATTTGGAGAAAAAAATCCAAAACCTTGAAGCAAAAATTGCAATAGGGCACACGAGGTGGGCAACGCATGGAATTGTGAGCGAGGAAAATTCGCATCCTCATATTTCGCAAGATGGCAAAGTTTGCCTTGTGCATAATGGCATTATTGAAAATTATGAAAATTTGAAATCGAAAGAGGTTGTTTATTATTCACAAACAGACACTGAGGTGTTTGCAAATTTGATTGCACAGCAGCAGGGCGAGCCTTTGAGCAAATTGAGAATGGCTTGCCAGAAAGTTGTGGGCAGTTTTGCGGTGGCAGTTTTGTTTGAAGGGCATGATGAAATATATCTTGCAAAAAGAAGCAGTCCGTTGGCTGTGGCTGTTGAAAATGGTGTGGTTTTGGCATCAAGTGACATAAGTGTTTTTGCTGAAAAATTTAAGTCTTGTTATATTTTGGACGATGATGAATTTTGTGTGCTAAATTCAAAAAATGCGATTTTTTTTGATAAAAATGGCAAAAAAATCGAAAAAAATTGTGTTTTTTTGAAAAATTATGACTTTTTTGCTGATAAAAACAACGAAAAGTATTTTATGTTGAAAGAAATTAAAGAACAGCCAATGGCAATTCGAAAAACATATTTTGAATATTTTTCAAAAGAAAACAAACTTGATTTTGAGTTGTTGAAAAAATTTAAAAGATTTCATTTTGTGGCTTGTGGAACTGCTTATCACAGTTGCTTGATTGGGGCGAAATATTTAAAAGAAATTTGTGGCAAAGATGCACAAGTTTCTTTGGCAAGTGAGTTTAGATACGAGAAAAACATTTATTCCAAAAGATGTCTTTACATTTTTGTGAGCCAAAGCGGTGAGACTGCGGACACTCTTGCTTGCGCAAAAATGATTAAAGACAAAGGCTACAAATCTTTGGCGGTTACAAATGTTCCATATTGCAGTTTGAACAACATGTGTGATTTTGTTTTACCAACTTTTGCTGGAAAAGAAATAGCTGTTGCATCAACAAAGGCCTACACTTGTCAAATTTTCACACTATTAATTTTTGCGCAAATGCTTGCCAACAAAAGTTGTGAGCATATAAAGAAATTTGCTTTGGATTTTAAAATTCAAAATTTGCGCGAAGATGTTTTGCAATTTATATTCCAATTTAAAAAAATCTTTTTTGTGGGAAGAGGGCAAGACTATGTGACAAGTTTGGAAGGGGCTTTGAAACTTAAAGAAATTGCCTATCTAAATTGTTTGGGAATTGCTGGCGGAGAGTTGAAACACGGAACGTTGGCTCTTGTGGATGAGGAAACGCTTGTTATTGCAATTTCAACTCAAAAAGGCTTAAAAGAAAAAATGGAAAATTGCATTGAAGAAGTTAGGGCACGAGGGGGCAAGGTTTTGCTTGTCAGTCAATTTGAACATAATGTGAAAGTTGATTGCAAAATTGTGCTGCCTGACTTTAAAGAGGATTTTATGCCAATCATTTCGGTTGTTCCACTTCAACTTTTGGCGCTAAACTTTTGTCTTAAACTTGGATATAATCCAGATAAGCCAAGAAATTTGGCAAAATCGGTGACCGTTGAATAACTTACTTTTCTTTTGGAGAAAAGAAAAGTATGCAAAAGAAAATCAACTTATTTTAAACTGGTTTGTAATCCTGAGATTCTTCGGCTTTGCCTCAGAATGACAGCGTGGGCGGTGATATACAACATCGGGGCAGTGATATACAATAAAAAACTTCGAAGATTTGCCTTCACAAGACTTCGAAGTTCTTTCTTCGCAAGAGCGATTGCCCTAAATCGCCAGCGGAGTGCGATTTACATTGCAGATACTAGATCTCGTTTTCCAATTTTGTTTTGCGTAGGGCTTTGCCCGGCATACAAAATTGGAAATTCACTTATACCGATGAAAAATGTCCAGCGGAATTTTTCGAGGTGCTAAAAAGGGCTCGCGGGGAAAACGAATTTTAGCGGTTAAAAAACACAGCATTTTGCTGTGTTTTTGTGTCCGCGTTAAAAATTCTAGTTGTCCCCGCTATATTTCGGGGTCAAAATTCTCAAAAATCACATTGTCACAATATTTAACAATTTTCAAATATTCCTCTTTGCTTTTTACTGTCCAAGCCAAAAGAGGAAGTTTTTTATATCTTTTCACAAACCTATTTGGCAAATTTCTACAATCATAGGATATGAAATTGGGTTGACTTGTTTTTTTGTTAAACCACATTCTTTTCAACGTAAATTTTTTAAAAAATCCTAATTTTTCGTCTTTGAAAAAGCTGGCAAGTTGTCCTCTTAAAATGTTTGGGGCATGGATTTTGAAATAATTTAAAGAAAATGGATTGAAGGATTGAACGGCATATTCTCCCTTGTAATTTTTGAGGAGGTCAATTACTTGTTGCTCCAACTTTCCAACTTTGTATTTATTTTTTATCTCGATTAAAAGAGGCACTTTGCCGTCAACGAGATGCAAAATTTCCTCAAAGGTTGGAATATTCTCTTTTGAGCCTTTGAGTTTTAATGCTTTCAAATCCTCTTTATTCAAAAATTTCACATAACCGTCATTGTCGGTCATTCGGGCAAGGCTTTCATCGTGAAAAGCAACAACAGTTCCGTCTGCCAAAAGTTGAACGTCAAGTTCTATCGCATAACCTTTTTCTATTGCTTTTGAAAACGCCTCCAAACTGTTTTCTGGGGTGTTCTTGTCATGAAGCCCGCGATGTGCTATTGGGGTTTCAACTAGCCATGTTTTGAAAATTTCCATATTTCCTACCTTTAAATCAACTTATTGAAGTGGGCAAAAAATCACACACTATATATAGTATATATTCGATTTTAATAAATTTTTATGTCTTTTGTCAACCAAAGTAACAAATTTTTATTGTTTTTTTGCCAAACTCTTTAACGTTTCTAGTCGAATTTTCGCATCTTCTTTACTTTCATCAAGAAGTGCTTTTGCTTCTTGCCCTTTAAGTTCTTTTATTGCGCTAAATCTGCTTTCGCCGTCCAAGAAGTTGTCATATTTTTCAAAATCCGATGTGCTGTCGATGGAAAGTTCACCATTTTCAGGGTTAAATCTCACAAGCGACCAATATCCGCACTCAACCGCTTTTCGCATTTCAGCAGTTGTTTCTGACATGTCAAAGCCATGATTAACGCAAGGGCAATAGGCGACAATTAAACTTGGACCATTGTAACTTTCCGCTTCTTTGAACGCCTTTATGCATTGCACCATGTTTGCGCCAAGCGAAACCTGTGCAACATAGCAATTTTTTGATGCGATTGCAAGAGCCACCAAATCCTTTTTCTTGGTGCTTTTGCCGGCGTTGGCGAATTTCACCATTGCGCCGCGTGGCGTTGATTTTGATGCCTGCCCGCCGGTGTTGGAATAAACCTCTGTGTCAAGAACAAGAATGTTCACATTTTCTTTGCTGTTCAACACATGGTCCAAGCCGCCATAGCCGATGTCATAAGCCCAGCCATCACCACCAATAATCCAAACACTTTCGTTTCCTTTGGACGTGTATTTGCTTCCAAGTTTTATGCCAAGCCCAAACTCAGCATTATCTTCAAACAGCGAATTTGCCCATGCAGGGCCGTGCCCATTTTCGTCTTTGAGATATGGGCAACTTGGGAATGAGCCACCATATATGCTTGAACAACCTGTTGCGTTTGCAATAACCATTCTGTCACCAAAAAGAGTGGTTGCAAGGCGGATGTATGGTGTTTCGCCACAGCCTCCGCACGCGCCAGAAAAGCCAAAATAGCAATCTTTGAATTGCAAACCTTTTGGGGTGTCGGTGCCAAATGGTGTTTCTTTTTCTGTTTTTGTGCCTTGCAAAGTTTGATAATTTTTCTTTTGTTTTTTCATTTCATCGTCAGCGATTTGCATAACAAGCGCCTTTGTTTTGCTTGGGCAAGTTTTTGCACAAACTCCACAGCCCGTGCAATCCTCTGGGCTGACTTGCAGGCGATAGTAATAGCCATTCATGCCAAAAGCGGCAGCAAACTCAATTTCCTCAGGAGTTTCACCTTTGACAAGCACTGGGCGAATGGCATTGTGAGGACATGCCATAACGCACTGTCCGCATTGAATACAATTTTTTGGAAGCCAAACAGGAAGGTGCAAAGCAAAGCCGCGTTTTTCAAGTTCCGCAGTGCCTTGTGGGACTTTTCCAGCCGCATCAAAAGCGGAAACAGGGAGCGCATCCCCATCCAATTTTTCGATTGGTTTCATGATTTTTTGATAGAATTCGTCTGGCAAATTGCGGTCTTTCAAATTTAGATTGTTTAATGTGAACTTTGAAACATCCACTTTTTCCAATCTTTCAAGCGTTTTTTCGCTGGCTTTTAGATTTTTTTCAATAACAGCCTTGCCTTTTTTTGAGAAGGTTTTTCTTATATATTTTTCAATCTGTTCTTTTGCTGCTTCAAAAGGAATTATGTTTGAAACTTTAAAAAGCGCGGTTTGCATAATCATGTTTATCTTGTTGCCCAGCCCAACATCTTCTGCAAGTTTTTGGGCGTTTATAACATACAACTGGGCGTTTTGTTTTTGGAGAGTGGTTTTGTATATATCAGGCAAAACCTTATTTATTTCATCGGCGCTGAACACAGAATTTATAAGCACTTTGCCGTTTTGTTTCAGTCCTTGCAAACAATCATAGCGATGCACAAAAGAAAAGTTTGCAATGGTGATTATGTCGGGCTCTTCCACCAAATAGGTGCTTTTGATTGGATTTTCACTAACCCTAACATGAGAGCGGGTGAGGCTTCCACTTTTTTTGCTGTCATATTCAAAATAGCCCTGAACAAAGGCCCCAAGTTCTTCGCCCAAAATTTTGATTGTGCTTTTGCTTGCCGAAACTGTTCCGTCTGAGCCCAAGCCCCAAAATTTCATTTCAAAGGCATCCGATTTAAGTTTGAAATCTGGAAGTGGCAGAGAAGTGTTTGTCACATCGTCAACAATTCCAACTGTGAAATCGTCCTTTTCAATTTGAAAATTGTCAATCACCGCCTTAACCATTTTGGGGTCAAACTCTTTTCCGCCAAGCCCATATCTTCCGCCGAAAATTTTTATGTTTCTGCCCTTTAAAGCGTTTACAACATCAAGATAAAGTGGCTCTCTGGCGGTGCATTCTTTGCAGCGGTCAAGCACAATAACTTTTTCAACACTCTTTGGAATTAATTGCGAGAAAACTTTTGAGTCAAATGGGCGGAAAAGATGCACATTCATAAGAGCAACATCTTTAAAATTGCCTCTTTCCAAAACCTCTTCAATCGTTTCGCACGCCGAGCCCATGCAAACAATAACATTTTTTGGATTTTTATATCCAAACAAATCATAAGGATAATATGTGCGGCCTGTTACTTTTTTGAAATCTTTCAAAATTTCTTCCAATTTGTCATAAACTTGGGCGTAGGCGGTGTTGGAACGCTCGCGATTTTGAAAGAAAACATCTGGATTTTGTGCCGTGCCTTTTTGATATGGGGCGTTTGGGGTTAGTCTGGAATTTCTAAAAGCCTCAATTTCCTTTATAGGCAAAAGTTGTTTTATTTGTTCGTCTGACAGAGCATCAATTTTTTGTATTTCATGCGATGTTCTAAAACCGTCAAAAAAATGAACAACAGGAAGGGATGTTTTATACGCTAGAATGTGTGAAATGAGAGCAAAATCATGGGCTTGCTGAACGGATGCGGATGACAATATGATTGCACCCGTGCTTCTTATCGACATAATGTCGCTGTGGTCGCCAAAAATGGAAAGGGCATGTGAGGCAATCGCCCTTGCTGCCACATGAAGCACGCATGGAAGTTGCTCGCCGGCAAGTTTGTATAGGTTTGGAATCATCAAAAGCAGCCCCTGACTTGATGTGAAAGTTGTTGTCATTGCGCCAGAACACAAACTACCATGCAGCGTGCCACTCGCACCACCTTCTGACTGCATTTCAACCAAAGTTGGAACTTTTCCAAATATGTTTTGTTTTCCCGCTGCCACTTCGCCGT
>CANRMV010000056.1 GCA_947631875.1 uncultured Clostridia bacterium | reverse complement strand
CTTCGTCAAAGCCTTGTTTATATTCGTCCAAATCAAGTTCCAATGACTTTGCAGCCAAATCAAAAAGCATAACCTTCGGCAGATAAGTGTTTCCATTCTTTTCGCACGATGTTTGCAAATTGTAAATCAGCCCCGCCCTAATTCTAAACACGCTGTCCTTTGGAATGCCTGCGTTTTGCGCAATTCGGTCGGCCGTTGCAAAGCCGATGCCGTCAACATCCTCCACAAGTTTGTAAGGGTTGTTTTTCACAACAGTGGATGTTTGCTCGTGATACACGTTATAAATTTTAAGTGCCATATTTGTGGTTATGTTAAAGCCCTGCAAAAAAATTATTGTGTTTTGAACTTCGCGATGCTCTTTAAAAGAAAATCCAATTTCGGTGGCTTTTTTTGCACTTATTCCCGAAATTTGCGCAAGTTTGTCAGGCATATACTCCAAAACATCCAAAGCATCTTTGCCAAAATGCTCAACAATTTTTTTTGCGGTTGCTGGCCCAACGCCACGAATAAGCCCGCTTCCCAAATATTTTTCAAGCCCCGAAAGGGACGTTGGAAGGGAAAGTTCATAACTATCAAAAGAATATTGCACGCCATATTTGGTTTTCTCAAATCTGCCTTCAAGTTTAACTTCCGAGCCAACTTGAACATCAATAAACCTGCCAACCACTGTGATTATGCCGTCATCATGGTCAAGCCGCGCCACAGTGTAGCCATTTTCCTCATTTCTATACACAATATCTTCAATAGTGCCAATTAGTGCCATAGGAATATTTTAAAATTTTTTCAACTTAAAAGCAAGCAAAATTCAAAATAAAAAATTTTATATTTTTTTATAACTTTTCGCTTGAATTTACTTGCAAAAATTGTGCCACTTTTATATAATGATAGATATGAAAAACGTTGACAGGATATTGGAAATTGAAGCACTAACCGAAAACCTTACAAAGCACTTTGCAAACAACAATTTGCTGAAATTTAAGGTTCTATACTTTATTTCACAATATGAAAACCTGTCAGTCAGCATGATTATTGAAAAACTTGGCCTAAAAAAATCCAACTTCACACTTATGGCAAAGGAACTTGAACAAGAAGGTCTTGTTTCTGCCCGACACGGCGAAATTGACAAGCGCTGTCGCCTTATGGCGCTAACGGAAAAAGGAAAGCAAGAACTTGCCGCTTTCACTCAAAACTTGGACAACTTTTTTGCCGATGCCAACAATGAAGTGGAAAAAGCAGTTGAAATTTTGTGTAATTATTTGAATAAAAAAATATAAGAAAACCAATTTTTTATTTGTTAGGAGAAAATTATGCTGAAATTTTATAATTCCTTGACTAGGCAACTTGAAGAAGTGCCAAGTCATGAAAATAAAACCGTTAAGATGTATTCTTGCGGCCCAACTGTTTATTATTATCCCCATATTGGAAATTTTAGAGCCTATCTTTTTATGGACAACATTCGCCGCGTTTTGAAATATAACGGCTTTCACATTGACGGCGTGATGAACATCACTGATGTTGGTCACCTCACCTCTGATGCAGACGAAGGCGAGGACAAAATGCTTGTTGCAAGCCAGCGCGAACACAAATCACCTTGGGAAATTGCAAAATTTTACACGAATGTGTTCATGGAAAATGCAAAAAAGTTGAACATTGATTTGCCTGAACACATTGTTCCTGCAACAAGCGTTATAAATGAAATGATTGAGTTTGTGAAAGTGCTCATAGGCAAAGGCTTTGCTTATGAAACAAGCAAAGGCATATATTTTGACATCGCAAAATTTCCTGAATATGGCGCTCTTTCGGGCATGGACATTCACGAAAAACTTGCGGGCGCAAGAATTGCCGTTGATGACGAAAAGCACAGCCCATATGATTTTGTTTTGTGGGTGAAAGCGCCAAAAGAGCATATCATGCAATGGGACAGTCCTTGGGGAAGGGGCTATCCGGGCTGGCATATTGAATGTTCTGTTATTGGTGACAAATATTTGGGCGAAACAATCGACATCCACACAGGCGGAGTGGACCACAAGCCTGTTCACCACGAAAATGAAATTGCGCAAAGCAACTGCCGCTATGGGCATCAAGTTGTTAAGATGTGGATGCACCTTGAATTTTTGCAGATTGACGGCGGAAAAATGAGCAAAAGCCTTAAAAATATATACACCATCGCCGATTTGGAAAAGAAAGGTTTCTCTGCCGAAGATTTCAGATTTTTCTATTTTCTGGCGCACTATTCTAAACAGCAAAATTTCACTTTTGATGCATTGGAAATGGCAAAAAACACTTTAAAATCCATAAAAAACTTGGCAAAAGAGCATCAAAATGGCACTGCTCATGTGGACACAACAAAATTTGAGGACGAATTTTTGGAAAGCATAAATGACAACCTAAACATGCCAAAAGCAATCGCCTGCGTTTTGAAAATGCTAAGAGAAGAACGCAGCAGTGATGTTTACTCCACGCTGATGAAATTCAATCAGGTTTTGGGCTTGAACTTTGACGAAGAAGAAATTCCAGCCGAAATAAAAGATTTGGCGCAAAAGCGTTGGGAGGCAAAAAAAGCTCGCGACTTTGCCACCGCCGACAGTTTAAGAAATCAAATATCCGCACTTGGCTATGAAATAAAAGACGAAAAAGACGCCTACAAAATTCTAAAAAAATAATTTACTTTTCTTTTGGAAAAAAGAAAAGTAAACAAAAGAAAATCAACTATTCTTTTGAGAAAGAAAAGTAGGCAAAAGAAAATCACGTGTTTCCTTTGGAAAAATTATATGGAATTTAAAGATATTTTAAAAGATTTGAGAATAGAGAAAGGGTTGACGCAAGAACAACTTGCAAAGGACATCAATTTCAGTATGTCCATCGTTAACAAATGGGAAAATGGAAAGAAAAACCCAAGCGTTCAGGCGCTTAAAATTTTGTCAAAATATTTTAAGGTGTCAACGGACTATCTTTTGGGCTTGGAAGATTAAAGTTTGAGATTCTTCGCGTTGCTCAGAATGACAACAAACAAAAAGTAAGCGATTTTCTTTTGCTTACTTTTCTTTTCTTCAAAAGAGAAGTAAGTTATTTAATTCTCACTTTAATAAAACTTTTTTTGCCTTTTTTTAGAAGTGCGCCTTCGCCTATATCGCTTTCGGTGACAGTTAGGTCAAATCTTTCAACCTTTTCATTTTTGAAAGTTATCGCTCCGCCCTGAACAAGCCTTCTCGCTTCACTCTTTGATGGTGCAAGTTCGCATTTGAACAACAAGTCACAAATCCCCATTGGAAGTTCGCTTTTGTCAATTTCCACAACGGGTGCATCGTCACCGCCCTGAGAGAACAAGTTTTCGCTCATTTTTTGAGCAAGAATGGCATCTTCTTCGCCGCGAATAAACTTGGTTATTTCAAAAGACAGCACTTTTTTGGCGTTTACAATGTCCTCGCTCACAAGCCTTTTAACTTCTTGCATTGGAACATCGGTGAAAAGCGCAAACATCATCTCAACGCAAGCATCTGGCGTTTGGTAAACCCCTTGATAGAAATCATACGCCGAAATTTTGTCCTTATCAATCCAAATTGCGCCTTTTTCAGTTTTGCCCATCTTTTTGCCTTCTGGCGTTAAAAGAAGTTGATTTGTTGCGCCTATAAGATTTACATTTGTTCCATTTTGAAAATTTAACTTCCTTTGAAGTTCTGTGCCTGCAACGATATTTCCCCATTGGTCCTGTCCGCCATACTGCAAAACACAACCATATTTTAGATTTAGATGCACAAAGTCATATGCCTGCATAAGCATATAGCCCATTTCAAAGAAGGTCAAGCCGCCTTCTTCAAGCCTGTTTGCATAAATGTCGTTTGAAAGCATTTTGTTAACATTGAAATGCACGCCAACATCACGCATAAAGTCAACATAATCATAGCCATTAAACCAATCGGCATTGTTGACAATAACTGCTGGGTTTTCTCCATCAAACTTCAAAAACACGCTGAGTGTTTTTTTGATGCTCTCAATGTTTTTCTCAACATCTTCCTTTGACATCATTTTGCGCATTTCAGTTTTTCCAGATGGGTCACCAATGCTTGCCGTTGCCCCACCCATAAGCAGCAACACCTTGTGTCCTGCCTGTTGAAAACGCCTTAATATGCAATAAGGAACGCAGTGCCCAATATGCAAACTGTCCGCCGTTGGGTCTGTGCCTTCATAAAGTGTGATTGGCTTTCCGCTCTCCAAAAGTTTTTTAAGCGCGTTTTCATCTGTGCATTGATACAAAAGCCCTCTTTCCTTCAAAGTGTTGTATAAATTTGTGTCTATTTTCATATTTTTTTCTTCCTTTTCAACAATTTCCATTTTAACATCTTTATAAAAATCAAGTTTTTCCAGAGTTACAAAAAAGCACACTATCCTTCTTTTAGGACGAAGTGTGCTTCGTGGTACCACCTAAATTTCAACCATCTAGAACAGACATCGTTAAATCGGAAAGTTCCAAACAGTCCTTATTTTGCCATTCGCTGACATCCGCGTAAGACTTGAAATGACTGTATTTCGAACTGCAACTAGTGAGATTTTTCACCTGCCAATCTCTCTCTGAAAGCAAAGCCACAACTCTACTGCTTTTCACTCCACCATCTTAATTACATTTTCATATTATCACACAAATTTTATCTTGTCAAGAACTTTTATCAATTTACACTCTGGATTTTTCAACGAATGTTGCCCTGTCCTGCACTTCGCGTTTTGCCTTGTCTTGGAAATATTGTTCTTGGGTTATTCCCATTGCAAAAACCGTTGTTTGCGTGTGGTCAATTTCCTTTTTCCCATTTGAAATATATCTAAAACCACAATTCATTGAAAGTTTAATGCTTGCCAAATTTTTTGAAAAACAATACAAATAAATCCCGTCAAGGTTCTTATCCTCAAAACAATGTTTCAAAACAGCCCGAACCGCCTCTGTCATTAAACCTCGCCTATGATATTTTGGATTTAACATATAGCACATTTCCCTAATGTTTTTCCCTCTAAACTCTTCTGGCACACGCGAAGTTGTTTTGTTTGGAATTGGAAGTTGAATTTCTCCAATAAGTTTGTTTGTTGACTTAAACACAAGCCCATAATTTTCAACATTTTTAAGATGCATCCTGACTTTTGCCCAATGCAAATCTGACTCGTCAATAGAACAAGAAAGCCCAGCTCCATCCCGAACAAGCGGATGGCTGTAATACTCCCAATAATCCTTAAAATCTCCACTTTGGAAATCTCTTAAAATAAGCCTATCTGTTTCTATTTGTTTCATATCACCTAAATTATAACACAACAATTTTTATTTTTCAATACCTTTTCTAAAATCCTTTTTTAAAATTGTTTGGAGATTTTCATAATCTTTGCTATAATCTTATAGGTAAAGGAGAACTTATGGAAAAAAATTGTGTTAAAAACATGAAAGGCTATGGTCCATCTCCTCTCCCACAAGAAGGAAAATGGGATCAAGTCAAAGAAATCACTCAAATTTCTGCATTTTCACATGGATGCGGAATGTGTGCCCCACAACAAGGCACTTGCAAATTGACACTCAACGTCAAAAATGGAATAATCAAAGAAGCGCTCATTGAAACAATAGGCTGCTCAGGAATGACGCACTCTGCTGCAATGGCTGGCGAAATCTTAATTGGAAAAACCATTTTGGAAGCGTTGAACACCGACCTTGTGTGCGATGCAATCAACGATGCCATGAAAAACATTTTCTTGCAACTCGTCTATGGCAGAAGCCAATCGGCATTCTCTCTTGGCGGGCTTCCAATTGGAACAAGTTTGGAAGATTTGGGAAAATATAAAACAAGCCAAGTTGGAACAATCGTTTCAACTGAAAAAGGCGGAGTTAAATATCTCAACCTTGCAGAAGGATACATCACAAAAATGGCACTAGACAAAAACGGCGAAACAATAGGTTATGAATATGTAAATCTTGGGCTTCTTTTGAAAAACCTTCAAGATGACACTCTTTCAAAGAAAGAAGCAATTGAAAAGTCGACAAAGCACTATGGACGATTTGACGAAGCAGTGAAAATTGTCAATCCAAGAGGAGAGTAATATGATTGAAGAATTGAAAAAATATGAAAAACTTCCTGACAAATTGAAGGAATATGGCTTTAAAGACATAAACGATGCAAGAGATTTTTGCTTGAAAGCAGGCATCGATGTTGAAAAAACTGTGAGAGACATTCAACCAATCTGCTTTGATAACGCTGTTTACGCCTACACACTTGGAACAGCCATAGCACTTAAATCCACCTGCAAAAACGCAAGCGAATACGCTGAAAAAATTGGTGAAGGCTTGCAAGCATTTTGCGTGAAAGGCTCAGTTGCCGATGAGAGACAAATAGGGCTTGGACATGGCAGACTTGCCGGCAGACTTCTTGATGAAAAAACAAAATGTTTCTGCTTTTTGGCAGGACATGAAAGCTTTGCCGCTGCCGAAGGCGCAATGGGAATTGCTAGAACAGCAAATAAAATAAGAAAAACACCACTCAAAGTTGTGTTGAATGGTTTGGGAAAAGATGCGGCATACATCATTGCAAGAGTTAATGGTTTCACCTATGTGAACACAAAATTTGACTATAAAGAACAAAAACTTCAAATTTTGGAAGAAATTCCATTCTCAGAAGGCGAAAAGGCGAAAGTTAAGATATATGGCGCTTATGATGTAAGCGAAGGCGTTGCCATTATGAAACACGAACAAGTTGATGTTTCTATCACAGGAAACTCAACCAATCCAACTCGTTTCCAACACCCTGTTGCTGGCACTTACAAAAAATGGTGCAACGACAATGGTAAATCATACTTTTCAGTTGCATCTGGTGGCGGAACAGGCAGAACACTGCACCCAGACAATATGAGATGTGGCCCTGCAAGTTATGGCATGACTGACACAATGGGAAGGATGCATTGTGATGCACAATTTGCCGGCAGTTCTTCCGTTCCAGCGCATGTTGCGATGATGGGCTTTATTGGAATGGGCAACAACCCAATGGTTGGTGCAACAGTTTCTCTCGCCGTTGCTGTAAGTTTAGCCAAGAAAAAGAAATAAAGCCCAAAGGGTTGAGATTTATCGAAACCCTATGGCAACCGAATGGGCAACAACCCAATGGTTGGTGCAACAGTTTCACTCGCCGTTGCTGTAAGTTTAGCCAAGAAAAAGAAATAAAGCCCAAAGGGTTGAGATTTATCGAAACCCTATGGCAA
>CANRMV010000055.1 GCA_947631875.1 uncultured Clostridia bacterium | reverse complement strand
ACCCTGCCCGCCGACAGTTTTGGCGCAATCTTTTTTGAAAGAATTGGTGAAAGTTTATAGCCCACAATTCTGTCAAGCACTCTTCTGGCTTGCTGTGCGTTAACCAAATTGAGGTCAATCGTTCTTGGCTCTGTTAGGGCTTTAAGCACCGCCTTTTTTGAAATTTCATTGAATTGGATGCGGCATTTTGTGTTTGGGTCAAGCCCCAAAACGTATGCAACATGCCAAGAAATGGCCTCACCTTCACGGTCGGGGTCGGTTGCGATTAACACCTGCTCGGCGTTTGCGGCTTTTCTTTTAAGTTCTTCAATCAACTGCTTTTTGTCGGGGTTGATTTCATAGTGAGGTTCATAATTGTTGTTCAAATCAATGGAAAATGACTTTGCAGGCAAATCTCTAATATGCCCTTTTGTGGCAAAAACCTCATATCCACTTCCCAAATACTTTTTCAATGTTTCCCTTTTTGCTGGGGCTTCTATAACAACAAGTTTCAAAATATTTCTCCTTTTTAACTTAATGCGTAAGTCTGGGCTGGCAACTTTCTTATTAAACCACGAATTTCCAAAGTTGTCAAACAACTGTTTAAAATATTCACAGGAATTTTTGTATTTTTTGCAAGATAGTCAAAATCTTGCTCGCCATTTTCAAGCAACTTCATTATGGCTTGTTCGTCAAAATTCAGCGAAAATGCCCTGTTTTTCTTTGCTTCCGCCTGCAAGCCATAAAACTCAATAATGTCCTCCGGCTGCGTCACGCATTCCGCCTGTGCTGTTTTAATCAAATGATTTGGAAGTTCGCTTTTTGGATTGTTGATGTTGCCCGGAATTGCAAACATATCCTTCCCATATTCCAAAGCAAACTCTTTTGTGTGAACTGTGCCGCTTTTAAAGCCCGCCTCAGGAATCAGAACGCCGTCACTAAGCCCAGCAACAATTCTGTTTCTGTGTGGAAAAGTGTATTTTTTAGCCACAAAAGATGGTGGATATTCGCTCATCAACAAGCCTTTTTCTGCAATTTCCTTAGAGAGTGCAGTGTTGGTTGAAGGATAAATGTGATTAAATCCGCTGCCAACAACAGCAATTGTTTTGCCCGAAACATCAAGCGCACCCCTGTGTGCAATTTCGTCAATTCCATAGCAAAGCCCGCTGATTATCACAAGTCCGCTTTCTGCCAAACGCTTTGAAAACTTTTCTGTGGTCAGTCTGCCATAATTTGACGGCATTCTTGTTCCAACAACTGCAACTCCCTTTCTTTCAAGCAGGCTCAAATCACCTTTGCAATACAAAATAAGTGGCCTGTCTGGAAGGTCAACAAGTTTTTGTGGGTAGTTCTCCGACAAAACTGTCAAAATTTGGATGCCGCTTTTTTGCATATTTTCAATCGAGCCATCCAATTCTGCTTTATCATATGCATTGCGCATCTTCTCAATTTCGTCTTTGGACAAAATCTTTTCAAGGTCGTGTCCAAAAAGAAAGTCTCCCACCGATTTTATCTCAAATTTGGCAATTATTTCTTCTTGCTTTTTATTGGAAATTTCGTGTCTGGACATCAAAACCAAAAATTTTTCTTTCTCCGTCATAAAACCTCCTAAACATTCCAATATTTGCGATCAAGCCCTCTATATGAAATTGCCTCAGCAATGTGTTGTGGCAAAATGTTCTCTTCGCCTTCAAGGTCTGCGATTGTTCGGGCAACCTTTAAAATTCGGTCATGTGCACGCGCCGAAAGTTTAAGGCTAGTGAAAGCCTGCTCCATAAGGCGTTGGCACTCCTCAGAAAGCGGGCAAAACTTCTTCATTTGAGGCACAGACATCTTGGCATTTGAATAGTTTTTGCTGTTTTTAAAGCGTTCTAATTGCACTTTGCGCGCTTTGTCAACCCTCTTTTTTATTTCCGCCGAACTTTCCTCTTTTTCCGCGCCGTTAAGTTCTTTGTAAGAAATGTTGTCAACTTCCACTTGAATGTCTATCCTATCCATTATTGGCCCAGAAATTTTTGATAAATATTTGCGAATTTGCACAGGTGAGCATTTGCAAGTTCTGTCCTTAGCACCAAAGTTTCCGCAAGGACAAGGATTCATGCTTGCAACAAGTGTGAAAGATGCTGGATAAGTTATTGTTTGATTTGCTCTTGCAACGGTGATGTAGCCATCTTCAAGTGGTTGTCTCAAAGTTTCAATAAGCGAGCGCGAATATTCTGGAAACTCGTCCAAAAACAAAACCCCATTGTGCGCAAGGCTAATTTCGCCCGGCTTGCTGTGATTTCCGCCGCCTGTCAAACTGACTGTGGATGCGGTGTGATGCGGCGTTCTAAAAGGCCTTTCGGTGATTATCCCCTTTGATAGGTCAAGTTCGCCAGCCACAGAATGAATTTTTGTCACTTCCAACGCCTCTTCAAAAGTTAGGTCTGGCAAAATTCCAGAAAAGCACTTTGCAAGCATACTTTTCCCGCTGCCCGGAGGCCCAATCATAAGCACATTATGTCCGCCCGCTGCGGCAATTTCAAGCGCTCTTTTTGCGGCTGCCTGCCCCTTAACATTTTCAAAATCCAACCTATTGGCAGAAGTTTTGCAAACATCTTCAAAGTTTTTTGGTTGAATTGGTTTGACAGGTGTCATATTGTTTCCATTGAAAAAGTCCACAACATTTTTAAGTTTTGAAAAGGCATAAATTTCCATTCCAGAAATAAACCTTGCCTCTTCAACATTTTCATAAGGCAAAACCACTTTTTTGAAACCCAATTTTCTTGCACTTATAAGAATTGGCAACACTCCCCTAACCTTTTTAATTGTGCCATCAAGCGAAAGTTCGCCCAAAAATATGTAATCCTTGTAAGACGAACCAACAATTTGTTCTGTTGCGGCCAAAATGCCAATGGCAATCCCTAAATCATACAATGGTCCTTCTTTTTTCATGTCGGCAGGTGCCAAGTTTATTGTATAATGCTTAACAGGAAAGTCAAAACCCGAGTTTCTTATTGCCGACTTCACCCTGTCTTTTGCCTCTTTAACTGCTGTGTCGCCCAGCCCAACAATATCAAATCGAGGAAGTCCGCCAATTATGTCTGTTTCAACTTGCACGGCAAAACCGTCAATTCCCACCAATCCAAAACTCGAAACTTTTGATAACATAATTCCTCCGCAATCAAAATTTAAAGCCATTATAACAAAGTTGACAAATTTTTCAAAACAAATTTAGCAAACAAAATGAAGAAAGAAATTTGTTTGGGGTTGACAAACGCAAAAAATATGATATAATAAAAGCATGATGACAGAAGAAGAATTGAAAAAATTTGGAATATTGAAAGAGCACAATTATATTCCATATGAACAAATTGAAGAAAAATTTTCACAAGGGGCAACGCGTGTTGGCTTTGTTCAAGCCACAGGCACGGGAAAGGCTTTTATTGCCATAAAATGGCTCAGCGAACACTGCCTTCCAGACCCAACAAAGCGAGGCTTGGTGCTCACCTCTCAAAAGCCTATTGCGGACCAATTTCGCGGCTATATGGATGATTTGGGCTTAACCCCACCATATTTTTTTGACAATGTGGACATTGCAACATATTCCAGCCTTTTGCAACTCAAAGACGAGGATTTTGATGCAATGGACTATGACTACATCGTTTTAGACGAATTTCACCGTGTTGGTGCATCAAAATGGGGAGAATGCGTGCAAAAACTTTTGAGCATCAATCCTCATGTTGAAGTTTTAGGCACAACCGCTACCCCTGTCAGATTTTTGGACAGTCAACGCGACATGGGCTACGAACTTTTTGGCAAAGATTTGGTTGTTGGGCCAGATTTGAACGAATCAATCCGAACGGGAATTTTGCCAACGCCAAAATATGTAACGGCCATATATCGTTATGATGATGTGTTTGCAAAATTGGCAAAAGATATAAACAAAATAGCGAACAAAAATAAGCGAAACTTATATCAACGCCAACTTGCCAAAGCAAAGAAAATGGCCACAACTCTTGGCGGACTTGATGATTGCTTTGCCCGCAACATAACCAAAAAAGATGGCAGATATATTGTTTTCTGCCAAGATTATGAGCATTTGCAAGAAGTTAAAGAACAAATGGAAACTTCGCTATTTGCAAAAGTTAATCCAAACATAAATTTCTTTGTTGCTTATCATAAGGACTCTCCAAAAACCATAAGAAACACAATAAAAGCATTTAATGAGGACAATTCTGACGCACTCAAAGTTTTGCTTTCAATAGATATGTTTAATGAAGGCTTGCACATTGGCAATGTTGACGGAGCCATTTTGCTTCGCCCAACCGTTTCTCCAACAATTTATTATCAACAAATTGGAAGAGCGCTTTCCACAAAATGCTCGGAAATTCCACTCATCATTGATGTTGTAAACAATATCATAAGTTTGCATGACATTGCAGAAGTGTTTTCAAGTGACGGAAAAGGCGGAAACGGCAGCATAGAAGATTTTCAAGCCACTTTGCCTTTCCATATTGATGAACAGGCCATGCCACTGCAAATGTTGTTGTATCACCTTCAATCGCTTGTGGCATATCGCACAACTTCCTCTGAAACCTATCTTGCCGTAGCAGAAGAATATATGAAAGATCATGAAAATTTGAAACTGCCAAATGGCTATGAAAAAGATGGCATCAAACTTGGCAAATGGCTTTCATATGTTAGAAGTTCCTACAACCGAGACAGCACCTCTGTTGACCCAAAAATTTCAAGCAAACTTCTTTCGTTGGACCTAGATGTTTTCACCTACACGCGAGAGGCAGCAACATCAGAGCGCAACGAAAAGTATTTAGCGTGGGCAAGGCAAAAACAAACAGAAAACCCAAACGAGCCATTTCCAATAAGCACCAATGGCTCAACAATCACTGACGAAGAAAAATATTTTAGAAATCTAACAGCTTCCGTTAAAATGTTCATCAATCGTCCTGGAACAAGAGCAAACAAGTATGAACAAAGTTTCATTGACCAAATTCTTGAAATAAATCCACGAGCCTTTATGTCACAAAGCGAAAAAAGAGAAGAAAGGGATGCCGCATATCTAAAATGGGTTCAAGAAAAGCAAGAGAAAAATCCAAATCAACCTTTGCCAACAACCACCAGCGGCACAAACATTTCCGCAGAAGAACAGCATTTTAGAATAATAACCAACAATTTGAAAAAAACATTAAAAAATCCAAGCAAAAAAACCGGTGTGTTCTCCCCAGCATTAGTTAAGCAAGTTTTAGCAATAAATCCAAATGCGTTGAATGACAAAAATAAAAAGATGGCAGCAAGAAATGACATTTATCTTGAATGGGTTAAAGAGCAGCAAGAAAAGCAACCAAATCAGCCCCTACCATACGGAGATAAAGTGGCGGGACTAACCCAAGAAGAGAAATTTTTCAGAAGAATGACACTAAGAATAAAAATGTTCTTAATCAATAATGATAAAAGATACAAATTTTCAAATGAATTTATCCAAGAAATATACAAAATAAATCCAAACGCGTTTGATAATAAAAAAAGCAAACGGATTGATAATAGAGATGATTTATATGTTGAATGGGTTAAGAAACAACAACAGGAAAGACCAAATCTTCCCCTTAAAGTAAACTATTTGAGCGAAGGCATATCTGAGGAAGAAAGATTTTGCAGATTGATGACAAAAGGAATTAAAAGATATTTGAAAAACCCATCAACAACAAACAACAGATTTTCACAAGAAATGATAGATGAGGTTTTAAGTATCAATCCACACGCTTTTGACAGTTCAAGAACAAAAAATTAAAACGAAGATGACTAATCTTCGTTTTTTTTATTGATGTTTCCACTTATGAAAACAATTTTTGCATCCATAAACCTCAATATGTTGTGTAGTATGTTGCATAATACACAATATATTGCTAACTTTGATGTATTTTAACTTTCCCGGCAACCGCTTTTCGCATATCTTCATTTATGGCAGCATAGTGCTTCTTTGTTGTGTTCACATCTTTATGCCCAAGCACATCTGCCACAATATAAATGTCCCTAGTTTCGCGATACAAATTTGTGCCAAAAGTGGAGCGAAGTTTATGTGGCGAAATCTTTTTCAAAGGGCTGCCCTCTTTGGCAAATTTTTTCACCAAATTTTCCACTGCTCGCACACAAATACGCTTGTTTTGAAGTGACACAAACATGGCATTTTCATTTGGGTCAAGTTTCAAGGTTGCTCGCTTATTCAGCCAAGCCTTCAAAGCCTCATCAACCTCGCCCGAAAAATACAAAATCGCTTGATTTCCACCTTTTCTGGTCACCTTAAAAGCATTTTGCGTGAAATCAAAGTCCTCAACATTAAGTCCAACAAGTTCGCTTATACGAATGCCTGTTCCAAGAAAAAGTGTCACAATGGCGTTGTCACGCTCTTGCGTGTTTTTGTTGTATGCTCGTTGTTTACTTGTGAAAGTGGTTGGCGATTGCACCGCTTCAAGCATCCTCTGCACCTCATCTTGCTCCAACCTTATAATTTCTTTGTTGTGCAATTTTGGTGTTTGAATTTTGCTTGCAACATCTTTTGAAAGTAAATCATGATTAAACAAATATTTGAAAAAACTTCTAACACTTGCAAGTTTTCTGGCCTTTCCGCGTTCTCCGTTTTTTTCCATTTTGTCGTTTATTTCATAATAAGAGATATAAGAAAGATAATTTTCAATGTTTCGTGCTTGAATTTCCTCTAAATCATCAAGAGTTATCTCTGCTTTTGGCTTTTTCACAACAAATTTTTCAAGATAGTCAAAAAACACATGCAAATCCATTGCATAGTTCACCCGCGTAAGAGTTGAGGTGTTGTTTTCAATTCCCGTGAAAAAATCGAAACAATATTCTGGAAGTTCAGAAAGATATCCCCCAATCTTTTTCATATTTTTTAAATCGCGCGTTTGATAATAAGACATTTTCATAAAAAAATTATATCAAATCTCTTCGCAAAACGCAAACAAAATCATACTTTTCTTTTCGAAAAAAGAAAAGTATTCAAAAGAAAACCAATTAATCAAATCCTCTCACACAACATTCCGCAAATCACCCGAAACCACTTAACTCTTTTAGAAAAAAGAAAGTATGCAAAAGAAAACCACCCATTAAATTTCCACCAAAATTATATTCCACATTCCGAAAGCACTCACTCTTTTGAAAAAATTAAACCTCCTCTACCAACCCCTTCGCTCCCAGAGCCCCACTTCGCAAGAGAGTCGCCGCAAAATCGCCAAGCACTTTCAACACTCTTAAATTCCCGTTTTCCAATTTTGTCTTGCGTAGGGCTTTGCCCGGCATACAAAATTGGAAAT
>CANRMV010000054.1 GCA_947631875.1 uncultured Clostridia bacterium | reverse complement strand
AACAAGGCACCATTTCGTTTAGCACCTCGTTTGAAACATAAGTTGTTGAAGCATTATCTAAGTAAATTCTTCTTTCCATAACCTTTCCTTTTAAGATAAAATTCACAAATATTTTATCACCAAAAGATAGCGTTGTCAATAGTATTTTGGTTTTTTATTTAAAAAGAATGCTTAAAATTTTGGTTGAAATTACAGATATTTTTCAACCATTTCAACAAATTCGTCCTTCATCATAAGCCCAACATGCTTGTCTTTCACTTGACCGTCTTTGAAAAATATCAAAGTTGGAATGCTCATAACGCCGAATTTTCGGGCAAGTTTTTCGCTTTCGTCAACATCAACTTTCACAATCTTAACCTTATCTCCAAGTTGTGTTTGTGCCTCTTCCAAGATTGGAGCCATCATTCTGCAAGGCCCACACCATGTGGCAAAAAAGTCAACAACAACAGTGCCCTCTTTTGTTACGTTTTCAAAATCTTTTTCTTTTATAACTTCCATACATCCTCCATTTTATTTGTTTTTAAGAAGTTTGTTCACAACAAAGCCGGCAAGCACACAACCACACATTGCTGGCTGATATGAAATGCTGCCAATTTGATCATTTTCAATCTTAACCGCCGCTTGACTTGAACAAACCACATCAAGCGAAGTCACATCTTTCAAATCACGCAATTTTTTTCTAAGAGCCTTTGCCAAGCCATCATTTTGTGTTTTGAAAATGTCCAAAACTTCAAAATTTGGAATTGTGTATCTGTTGCCCGCACCCATAGCCGAAACAATGTTGATTGAATGTTTTTTGCAATAATTTATCAAATCCACTTTATCTGCAACATTATCAATGGCATCAACAACATAATCGCAATCGTTGCCCAAAACAGTTTCAACATTTTCATTTGAAATTCGCTGTGCCAAAACCCTGATTGTGCAATTTGGATTGATTTTTGCAATCATCTTTTGCATAACATCGGTTTTATATTGTCCAATGGTTTCTGTGTCAGCAACAATTTGCCTATTTATGTTAGTTTCGTCAACCTTATCGAAATCAACGATTGTTATTTTGCCAACGCCGGCACGTGCAAGCAAAACTGCCGCATAGCCGCCAACACCGCCAATTCCAATCACGGCAACATGGCTGAGTGCAAGTTTTTTAACGCCATCATCACCAATTAAGAGTTTTGTCCTATCAAACCACATATTTTATCCTCCTCAAACACAATATATTGTGGAATTATGCAATAAGTCTGTTGCATAACACCACAAAATATGCTATAAAACATATTTTTTCAAATCATATTGCGCTTTCTTATCTTTAAACACATTTTGAACATAGTTTTTGTCAATCACAACATCAAGCATTGGATGATCTCCTGTGGCATTGAAAGAAACATCTTCAAGCACTGTTTCCATGATTGTGTGCAGCCTTCTTGCGCCCAAATCTTGGGATGTTTCGTTTTCACGTGCAGCCATTTCAGCAATTTCGTCCAAAGCATCATCTTTGAAAATAAGATTGATGTTATCAACTTTCAGCATATTTGAATATTGCATTGTGATTGCGTTCTTTGGAGTTGTTAAAATTTTCTTGAAATCATCTTTTGTTAAACTTTCAAGTTGAACGATAATTGGAAATCTTCCTTGAAGTTCTGGAATCATATCTTCCATTTTTGCAACATGGAACGCCCCTGCTGCAATGAACAAAATGAAATCTGTTTTCACATTGCCATATTTTGTTGGCACTGTGCTGCCTTCAACAATAGGCAAAATGTCTCTTTGCACACCTTCGCGTGAAACATCGGCGCTGTTTGTTGCTTGGCTTTTGCCAATTATTTTGTCAATCTCATCAATGAAAATAATGCCCTGTTCCTCAGCAAGTTTTATCGCCTCTTCGTTCACGTTGTCATTGTCAATAACTTTGTCACTTTCCTCTTGCAAAAAGGCTTCACGCGCGCTTTTAACTGTGAGTTTCTTTTTCTTATGTTTTGGTGGTGTTAACCCTTCAAACATGCTTCCCAAGTTAATCTCATTTCCCCCGATTGCCATCATTGGTTTTGGCTGGTCAACAACCACAACTTCAACAACCTCTTCTTCGCACTTGCCCTCATGAAGTTCTTTAATCAACTTTTCGCGGTCAACGTCAACCTGTGTAACTCTGCGATTTTGAAAAAGTGCATCAACAAGTTTTGCCTCAACGATTGGCATAACTTTTGCCTCAACCTCTTTTTTCTTTTGGTCCTTAACCATTCGCACGGCAACCTCAACCAAATCTCTCACCATGCTTTCAACATCTCTTCCAACATATCCAACTTCGGTGTATTTTGTGGCTTCAACCTTAACAAATGGAGAGCCAACAAGTTTTGCAAGCCTTCTTGCAATTTCCGTTTTGCCCACACCCGTTGGGCCACTCATAACAATGTTTTTTGGAGTGATTTCATCACGAACTTCTCTTGGCAGTTGGCTTCTTCTGTAACGATTTCTAAGTGCCACAGCCACAGCCCTTTTTGCTTTGGACTGCCCAACAATATATTTATCGAGTTCGGCAACGATTTGTTTTGATGTTAAGTTCATTTTCCCCTCCTTACAACTCTTCCACAATGATGTTGTCATTTGTGAACACGCAAATTTCGCTTGCTATTTTAAGCGATTTGTAAGCAATTTCTTTTGCCTCAAAATCGGTGTTTTGCACAAGTGCTTTTGCAGCAGCAAGCGCATAGTTTCCGCCTGAGCCTATTGCACAAACATCATCTTGTGGCTCAATAACCTCGCCTTGTCCATCAATAATCAAAATTTGATTTTTATCTGCAACAATCATCATGGCTTCCAATCTTCTTGCAGCCTTGTCATCACGCCAAGTTTGTGCAAGTTCAACCGCGCTTCGCATAAGGTTTCCGGCAAATTTGTTGAGCATAGCCTCAAATCTTTCGCTCAAACTGAATGCATCGGCAACAGAGCCAGCAAAACCAATAACAACGCTGTTGTTATATATTCTTCTAACCTTTTTTGCGTTGTTTTTGAATATAATGCTGTTTGACATGGTGACTTGTCCATCTCCCGCAACAGCAATTTTTCCATTTCTTTTAACCGCACAAATTGTGGTGCCTCTAAACAATGGTTCTTCCATATAATCTCCTTTTTTATACAATCTTAACTAAGTTTCAACAGTTTGCCCGCCCTTTTTGGCAGTGCACCTCAGGCTTTTTCTTAGCCCAATCTTTTCTTTTGCAAGCAAGCCAACTTTAAGGCTTTGCAATTAATACATAAGCAATCCGGTCAAAAACGATGCTGCGAGAGCAAAACAAATTGCAATTTGAGCCCATTTAACCAATTTATGTTTAAGCATATGTTTGGAAAATTGCTTTTTGTAAACCTTTTCATTTTGCTCAACAATTTCGGCTGTCACCTCGGTTGTGTTGATTTTGTTGGCTATCCAAATTTTGTAGTCCTCTTTAAGTTCTTCGCGATAGTCCGTCCAATACTTAAACAAAAGCCAGCCAGCCCAAAAGAGTGACAGTGCCACAAGCAATGCCAACACAAAATAAACGAAGCCTGTCCAAAAACGATTTAAAATAGCGAAAAGCCCCGCAAGTGTTATAGTTATTGCAGAAACAATATAAGGGATTTTGTTCATGTTCGCCTCAAATGATTATACCACAACAATATTGCAAATATAAATCACAATAATCACAACTGTTGCCACAATCCAGCAGATAAGCCACCAAAGGTTGCGTTTGTTCCAACCTGTGCCGCGTTTGCGCATTGTCCAATAGAACCCAAGCAAAATGCACACAACAAATGCCAAGCACTCGCCGATTGTTTCAAATGCTCTTGCAACATTTGGCACATTGTTTCTAAAAGCCAACTGGAAAATCAAGGCGATTGCAATGAAAATTATTGCAAAATATGCAACGCAATCAAGCACCTTTGTTGTTGACCAAGTTCGTGGCTCTCTTTTTTTCTTTTCTTTTTTCTCTTTTTCTTCCATACGTCCTCCTTATTTTTTATGAACTAAAAAACATTTTGTTTATTTTGTTGTTTATTTTGCAGTTTCAGTGTAGCGGCTTTCTCGAATGACATTCACCTTAATCTGACCAGGATATTGCATTTCGTTTTCAATCTTTGCTGCAATTTCTTTTGCCATAAACATTGCTTGGCTGTCAGAAATTTGCTCTGGCTTAACAATAATTCTCACTTCTCTTCCCGCCTGAACAGCATAGGATTTATCAACACCTTCAAAGCCATTTGCGATTTCTTCAAGTTGTTGCAAACGTTTGATATAGTTTTCAAAACTGTCTCTTCTTGCACCTGGTCTTGAACTTGAAATTGCATCGGCAACTTGAACAAGCACTGCTTCAAGAGATTTAAACTCCACATTGAAGTGATGTGCCTCAATGCAATGCACAACTGCCTCGTTTTCGCCATACTTTCTTGCAAGGTCAACGCCAATTTGAACGTGTGTTCCTTCTAATTCATGGTCCAAAGCCTTGCCTATGTCATGCAGCAAACCGCCGCGCTTTGCAATTTTCACATTTGCGCCAAGTTCGCTTGCCAAAAGCCCAGCAATAATTGAACATTCAATGGAATGTTTTAGCACATTTTGCCCATAACTTGTTCTGTATTTAAGCCTGCCAAGCGTTTTTACAAGTTCTGGATTTAAGTTGAAAATTCCAACCTCATTGCAAGCATCGTCACCTGCTTGCTTGATGGTTTTGTCAACATCTTTTTGCATTTTTTCAACAATTTCTTCAATTCTTGTTGGGTGGATTCTTCCGTCTGAAATAAGTTTTTCAAGCGAAAGCCTTGCAACCTCTCTTCTAATTGGGTCAAAACCAGAAATTGTGATTGTTTCTGGCGTGTCGTCAACAATCAGTTCAACACCTGTTGCCGCCTCAATAGCACGAATGTTTCTGCCTTCACGTCCGATAATTCTTCCTTTCATTTCGTCATTTGGAAGAGATACAACGCTGACAGTCATCTCACTTGCCGTTTCAGTTGCACATCTTTGAATTGCTTGCCCAATTATTTCTTTTGCCTTTTTCTCACCTTCCTCTCGGGCATCGTCCTCAATCTTTTTAACAATGACAGCAGCCTCTTTTTGAGCATCGTTTCTCATGTTTGCAACAAGCATATCTTTTGCTTCTTGCTTGGAAAGTTTTGCCACTCTTTCAAGTTCGTCCAAAATTTTGGCCTTAACTTCTTCTTGCTCTGCCTTTGCCTTTTCAAGCCCTTCTTTTAATTCGGTTAAATTTTTCTTGTCCTCTTCAAGTTGTTCGCTTCGTTTGTCAACAGCAAGTTCTTTTTTCTCAATAAACTCCTCCCGTTGATTTAAACGCTCTTCCAACTTGGTTATTTCGGCGCGTCTTTCTTTGACTTCTTGTTCAATTTCATCCTTAACTTTTTGCGATTGTTCTTTGCTTTCAATAACCGCTTCTTTTTTAATCGTCTTTGCTTCTGCATACGCATCTTCGATAATTTTCAGAGCATTAGACTTATTTTTTTCTAACTTTTTACTACTGTAAATTTTAAAAGCAACAATTCCCAAAGCAAGCCCAACAATGAACAGCACTATTGCTATCACAGATACGATTGCAGGAGAGACGTCTAAAAGTAAACTTCTCATTCTCCCTCCTAATTTTTGGGGCAAAAGGCCTATGACGAAAAGCCTCCTAATCCCACACATAGATTTTAACCCTTTTTACGCCAATTTGTCAAACAATTTATAAAACTTTATAAAAATAAAACAGCCATAGGCCGTTTATTTTAAATTTTCACGCAATTTTGTTTGAAATATGTTTAAAAGCGAAATTTTTTATTGCACAAAATCGCAGGCAGAACATTTAACCGTTTTGCCATGTTTAACCAAAAATTTACCGCATTTTGGGCATTTTTCACCTGTTGGAATGTCCCAACTCATGAAATTGCAACCCTGCCTATCCTCACAGGCATAAAAGGTTTTGCCATGCTTGGTTTTTAATGCAAAAACATTTTTTCCGCATTGAGGGCAAACTGCAACAGGTTTCTTTTCCTCGCTTGGCATAGGCATAACATTATGACACTTTGGAAAATTTGAACATCCCAAAAATTTGCCATATTTCCCTTCGCGAATAACCATTTTGTGCCCACATTTGTCACAAACAACATCTGTTTCCACAGGCTGAGGCTTCATTGTAAGGCTGCTGCCCTCCGCATTTTTAATCAAATCCTTAAAGCCATGCCAAAAACTGTCAACAACACTGTGCCATTCGTCTTTGTTTTCAGCAATTTCATCAAGACGATTTTCCATATAAGCAGTGAATTTCACATTTATAACTTGCTTGAAAAATTTGTCAAGATAATCACAAATATTCTTTCCAAGTTCGGTTGGAACAAGCGCTTTGCCGTCCTTTGTGCAGTAGTTTCTTGCGGTCAAAATGGTGATTGTTGCCGCATATGTTGCAGGTCTGCCAATCCCCTTTTCTTCCATAGCCTTAACCAAACTTGCCTCAGTGTATCTTGCTGGTGGTTTGGTGAATTTTTGCTCTTCCTTAATTTCCTTAACCGCCAAAACTTCGTTTTCATCAAGTTTTGGAAGTTTTGAAACATCTTGCTTTTCTTCGTCGGTGTATTCTTTATAAACCGCAGTGAAGCCCGCAAATTCCTGCGTTCTTCCTGTTGTTTTAAACTCATAGTCGCCCGCAGAAATTGTCACATTCACATTTGAATAAAGCGCCTCGCTCATTTGGCTTGCCATAAATCTTTCATAGATTAATTTATACAGCCTATAATTATCTTTGCTAAGCGAATTTTTAACCTTTTCTGGCGTCATTTGCATGGAAATTGGCCTAATCGCCTCGTGCGCATCCTGTGCGTTCTTTTTTGTGGCATAGATGTTTGGCTTTTCTGGAACATAGTTTTTGCCAAACTTTTGTGCAATAAAATCTCTGCACGCATTTTGTGCATCAATCGAAACTCTGGTGCTGTCTGTTCTTATATATGTTATAAGCGCAATTTTGCCTTCGCCCTCAACCTCAACTCCTTCATAGAGTTCTTGTGCAGAAGAAGTTGTTTTTTTCAGGCTCATGCCAAGTTTGTTTAAAGCATCTTGCTGCATCGTGCTGGTTGTGAATGGTGCTGGTGCATGAGATTTTGTGTTTCCTTTTTTGATGTTTGTGATAACAAAATCTTTTCCTTTTATTTGCTCCAAAACTTTGTCAACGGCTTCTCGATTTTCCACTTTTATCTTTTTGCCTTTGTGGCTTGTGAGTGCCGATTTGAAAGTTGTTCCACCCTTTTCATGAATGGCTGTGATGTTCCAATATTCTTCTGGTTTAAAGTTTTCGATTTCTTTTTAGCGGTCAACAACAAGTTTCAAAGCCACCGAC
>CANRMV010000053.1 GCA_947631875.1 uncultured Clostridia bacterium | reverse complement strand
CATAGGTGATGACGGCGTGATTGGATAAATTGGAATAACCTCCGAAAGTTTGTAAGCCACCATAGCGGCGGCAGTGTTTCCATCAACAACTTTTTTCATAACTGCTCCTTTTGATTTAGTTTAAAACTTTTTGCAAAACTAAGTCAAACAATTTTGAATTTTGCTTGATTATTGTTGCTATAATTCTTAAAATATAGATATGAGAAATTTAAAATTGGTGATTGAATATAACGGCTGCCACTTTTATGGCTGGCAAAAGCAAGAGGGCAAAAGGACTGTTCAGGGTGAACTTGAAAAGGCGCTTTCGTCTTTGCTGAATGAAGCGGTTTGTGTGGAAGGCAGTGGGAGAACGGATAGGGGTGTGCATGCGCTTGGGCAGGTGGCATCGTGCAAAACTGAAAGCATAATTCCGCTTAAAAACATAAAAGGCGCTTTGAACAATTTGCTTCCATCTGATGTGAGAATTTTGAAAGTGACGGAAGAAAATGAAAATTTTCATGCAAGATTTTCAGCCAAAAAGAAAACATACAAATATGTTGTGCAGGTGACAGGTGATAGGCCAGCGCTTAAAAGTGACTTTGTGGCTTATTATCCTTTTGATGTTGACCTTGAAAAAATGAGAGAGGCAAGCAAAATTTTGATTGGGAAACACAACTTTAAAGGCTTTTGCTGTGCCGACACAACAGTGACTGATTTTGAAAGAGAAATTTATGACATTTCCATTTTCAAACGCAATAAAATTTTCACATTTTATGTAACAGGAAACGGATTTTTGTATAATATGGTGAGGATTATTGTTGGCACGCTTTTGGACTGTGGACGAGGCAAACTTTCATTTGAGGACATCACTTTGGCGCTTGTTAATGGAAATCGCAGTTTGGCAGGGAAAACAATGCCTGCTTGTGGGCTTTATTTGAAAAGTGTGGAATATCCGGCTGATAAAGCCTAAAAATTTGCAAAAAGTGCGATTATAGATGTAATTTTTCAATGGTTTTGTTGTAACTTATGTTTATTCTTTCTTCAAAAATTTTGGATAAAAAACCTGCGGTGTTGTCGTTGTCATTTCGGCAAAACAGGTTTATTTTTTTGGGGGAAAGTTCAATCAGCGAGGAAATCAATCCTTCTTGCGAAAGTGTTTCATTTGGAATGTCTTGGTTGTTTGGGCTGATGTGATAACCGTTGTCCTCCTCAAAAACATTTATTTCATCCTCACAAACTTCCAAATTGTCAATCAAAAATTTTAGAAGGTCGAAAAAAGCATCGGAGGAAACTAAATAGTCGCTGTTTTCGTTTGCAAGAGAAACAAGTTCGCTCCATTTGTCACGCAAGGCCTTCAATTTGAAATAATAAAAACTGTCAAGATGCAAGTTCTTGTCCAAATCCAAATTTTTGCTTATCATATAAAAATCTGTTTCTTTATCAAAATTTATGAGGGCTTTTTTAAAGGCTGTCAAACTTATGGTTTCATGCAGTGGAAGATGTAAATTTTCTGTTAAAAACTTTTCTTTGTAAAAATTGCAAATAACTTTTATCACACATCTTTCAAGCATCATACTTGCACGATTTTGCTGTGCTTGGGGGCAGCCAAAAACCACATAAAAATTGTCACATTCTTCATAACAAGTGACAACTGCATCAAACTCTTCCGCGTGAGTTTTGAGCGTTTGATAAACAAATTTTGCTATGTCAAGATTTTTTCCGCTGACCGAGATTGAAAGTTCCCACATAAAAACTCCTTACCCAACTATTTTATGCAAGCGCTTCAAAAATACTCAAAATTTTGCTTTTATTTTTGTCATTTGCCGTTTTTGTTTGACTTTTTTTGTTTTTTTAAGATAATATATTTTCAAGAGGGAAAGATAAAAAGAAATGAAAAAGAAAATTTGCTTTTTACTTTTGATGTGTTTGATTTTTCCTGTGGTGGCGTTCTTTGGATGCGGAACAACCAACTACTACAATTTTTCTTTCCGCGTTTCGGGCGGCGGAAATTGCGAGGCGAGCGGTTTTTCCTCGCTTACATGTGCGGGAACTTTTGAAGAGGGCGCAACGGTGGCAATAACTGCAACTCCATCGGAAGGCGAAAGATTTTTGGGCTGGGTTTACAGAAAAACAAACCTAATTGTTAATGGTGAAGGTGGTTACAGCGTCACACCAACCTCAAAGGGCGGAAGCGTGTTGAGTTTTGCTTCAAGCCAAAGTAGAGAGGGGCAATACACCGCAGTTTTCTCTTCCACAGACAAAAACACGGGCGAAAATTTGGTGGATTATGTTCAATTAGATGAGTTTAAGTTTGAAAAAGTTGATGACGAGGATTTGCAAGACGTTTTATTTAATGTCACTGAAATGGACATTTTGCAAGGCTCAACACCTGCTTTGGAATATTCTTTCAATTTTCAATCCTCAGACACGCCAAACGGGCTTTCAGCAACTGCAAACCAAACCTATAAAGTTGCCGATTATTTGAATGTTCACAAGGTTTTGCTTCTCACATCTATAAATGATCCAACCACACCAAAGAGCGTTAGGGCAAATGTGTTTATTTCAAGTTCAAGGGCAAACATGAGCAAAGAGTTGATTAAAGTTTATTTCCAAGCATCCACCGAAGATGTAAATTACAGCAACGGGGTTTATGAAGTGAAATTCAACTTTAATTACAGTGGTGAAGAATATAGGCTTGTTCTTGTTTACAGAATTTTGGGCTTGGAAGATGTGAGCCAAGACACAAACCAAAATTCACAAAATGATTTTCAAGAAAATTTGTAAAACACTTGACAAAATTGATTTAATATAATAGAATATAAGCGTAATTTTGAAAGACAAGTAGCGGCTTTGAAATGCACAGAGAAGGGTTGGTTGGTGAAAAACCTAAATGGATAAGTTTGTTGAAACCACTTTCGTGAAAAAAATTACAACCCAAAGAGTGGCGAAAATTTGCTTTTCGCAATTAAGGTGGAACCGCGGTTAAAAAAATCGTCCTTAAACATTATTGTTTAAGGATTTTTCTTACTTACTTTTCTTTTGGAGAAAAGAAAAGTAAGCAAAAGAAAATCGCCCAAACTCAGCAAAAGATGTCCTTCACTTTCAGGATGACAAATTGTTATTAAAGACGTTTGCTTGCTGTCATTCTGACCGGAGCGGAGCGAAGTGGAAGAATCTCAAAAATTCAGCAAAATAAAAGCGGCTATGAGCCGTAAAAGGAGAAGAAAAATGAAAGATAAAAATGACAAATTATACATGGCAAGGCACAGTTTGGCACACATTTTGGCAAAGGCGCTTATGGAACTTTATCCAAGCACAAAACTCACCATTGGCCCAGCCATAGATGACGGCTTTTATTATGATATAGACCTTGATGAGGCGCTTACGCCAGATAAGTTTGACGCCATTGAAAAAAAGATGAAAGAAATCATTGCAAAGGGCGAACCTTTTGTTAAAAAAGTTGTTTCAAAAAAAGAGGCACTAAATCTTTTTAAGGGCAATCCTTATAAAACTCAAATAATAAACGAACTTCCAGACGGTGAGGAAATTTCAATTTATTACACGGGTGACGACTTTTTTGACCTTTGCAGCGGCCCTCATGTTGAAAGCAGCAAAAACTTGCAAAATTATGCTTTCAAACTCCACGCTGTGAACGGGGCTTATTGGCGTGGAAATGAAAAAAACAAGATGCTGCAACGTGTTTATGCCTATGCTTTTCCAGACAAAAAACAACTTTCAGAGCATATTGTCATGCTTGAAGAGGCCAAAAAGCGCGACAACAGAAAACTTGGCAAGGAACTTGGGCTGTTTATGATTTCACCTGAGGGGCCAGGCTTTCCATTTTATCTTCCAAATGGAATGATTGTTAGAAATTTGCTTATAGATTTTTGGCGAGAAATTCACAGAAAAGCGGGCTATAAGGAAATTATGACACCAATCATGCTTTCTCGTCATCTTTGGGAAACTTCTGGGCATTGGGACCACTATAAAGAAAACATGTATACAACCAAAATTGATGATGTTGATTTTGCAATTAAGCCAATGAACTGTCCAGGTGGAGTTTTGGTTTATAAAAGTGAACCTCACTCATACAGAGATTTGCCACTTCGTTTGGGCGAACTTGGGCTTGTTCACAGGCATGAAAAATCTGGGGAGTTGGGTGGCCTTATGCGCGTAAGGTGCTTTACGCAAGATGATGCACACATTTTCATGACACAAAACCAAATAAAAGATGAAATAAAAAATGTTGTTGCGCTTATCGACAGCGTTTATAAAGTTTTTAACTTGAAATATCATGTGGAACTTTCAACGCGCCCAGAAAATAGTATTGGAAGTGATGAGGATTGGGAAAATGCAACAAATGCCCTTCGAGATGCTCTTGACGAATTAAAACTTAACTATGTTGTTAATGAAGGTGACGGGGCGTTCTATGGGCCTAAAATCGATTTCCACTTAACGGACGCAATCGGCAGAACTTGGCAATGCGGAACAATTCAACTTGACTTCCAACTTCCACAACGTTTTGAACTTGAATATGTTGGCGAGGATGGCGAAAAACATCAACCAATTATGATACACCGTGTAATTTATGGCGCGATAGACAGATTTATGGGAATTTTGATTGAACATTTTGCTGGGGCGTTTCCTCTTTGGCTTGCGCCTGTGCAAGTTAAGGTGCTTTCACTCACTGACAGGAACAATGACTATGCAAGAAAAATTTACAACCAACTTTTTGATGACGGTTTCCGTGTTGAACTTGATGACAGAAATGAAAAAGTGGGATACAAAATTCGCGAGGCTTCATCCATGAAAATTCCTTATCTTATCATCGTTGGCGATGAGGAAGAAAAGAATGGCACAATTTCAATTCGTGGGCGCGGGTTTGAAAACAAGAGCGGACTTTTGCTGGCAGATTTTGAAAAAAGGCTTAAAGAGGAAGTTGATTCGAAAAAAATCAACTAATTTCGACTTTTATCTTGAAAAATTGTTTTGAATATGCTAAAATTTGTGATAGTATGATAAAAGGAGTAACCTATTATGGGATTTAACGAATGGATTTTGCCTCTTGGCGTTATTTTCATGATTTTGTTTTCCTGCTTCTATTTGAAATAGAAGGCAAATTTAAAAGGAGTGAAATATGAACAATCAAATAATAAACTATGTTTTGATAGCAGTTGTGGTTCTTCTTCTTATTGCCATGCCAATTATGATGAACCGCAGAAATAAAAAAGAGAGTGAAAAACTGCAAGAACAAACCAACTCTCTTAAAGTGGGCGACAAAATTTTGACAACAAGTGGTGTGTATGGAACAATCACCGAAATCAAATTTGACGACAGCAAAAAAGCAGTTGTAATTGAAACGGGTGGAAAAACAAAAAGTTATATGACAGTTGATGCTTATGCAATTTACACTGTTTTTAAGAGTGATGCTGAACTTGCAAGAGAGGCCGCTGAAAAAGAACAACAAGAAAAGGAAAAACAAGAAGCGGCTGCGGTTGAAGGAAAAGAGGCTGAAAAAGCAGAAAATAACAAAGCAAAAAAACAAGGCAAAAAGCAAGAAAAAGAAGCAGTTGTTGTTGCTGATGCGGAGGTTGTTGAAGAAAAAACAGAACAACCAAAAATTGAAGAAAAATCAAAAAAATCAAGAAAAAATGCAAAAAAATAACAAAAAATTGCAAAAAAAGTGTATTTTTTGATAAAAAGGCCAAATTTTTGGTCTTTTTTCTTGCTTTTCTTTTGAGAAAGAAAAGTAAGCAAAAGAAAATCAAATTATTTTAATTTCTTCTTTTTTTGAGCCAAATAATTTGTTGGGTGTGGTGAATTTTTGAATAAAACTGAATGCTGTCATTCTGACCGAAGCGAAGCGGAGCGGAAGGATCTAAAAAAATCAATTTGTGATGAATAAGAATTTTTGAAAAAATTGTTATTTCTTTTGGAATTTTATATTTTTTTGTTTATAATATTTATATGAGAAAAGTTGTGTCAGGTATTTTGGCTGTATTTTTGTCCATGGCTATTGCCTGTGGATGTCTTTTGTTGTCTGGAATTTTTGTTCCAAAAAGTTCACAAAACACAACTGAAATTGTTGATGAACAAGATAAAGGCAAAAACGAAAATAACGCCAAAGGAAATTGGCTGGATTATGCATCTGCTTCACTTGTGGGCGATGGAACAGAAAATTCTCCATTTAAAATTTCAACGCCAAATGACCTTGCTAAACTTGCAAAAATGCAAAATGAAGAGGTTGAGGCCTCAATTAACGCAAGTGGCAAATATGAAGCAACACCAAAATATTATGAATTAACAGCGGACCTTGACATGTCCGCTCACGAATGGACTCCTATTCCATGTTTCACCGGCAATTTCAACGGCAATGGACATAAAGTGAAACTTTGCAGTAGAAGTGCAAATTTGTCATTCACTAGGCAGGATATTAGTTCTGGCAGCACTTATTCTTTAAGCGAATATAGTGACAAATTTGTAACCAGAGGTTGGTTTTGTTTTTCTCCGGATAACAACAAAACAAAATTTAGAGAAGACGCGGTTGGTCTTTTTGCATATGTTATGTCTGGAAGCAGTCAAACAGTAGGTTTAACTGATACTGTTTTTGAGGGGTCTTTGGAATTAAGTGGAAGTGCATTAAACCAATCCAGTTGGGCATCATTGTATTTAGGTGGAGTTGTTGGTTTTGTTTTTAATGGTGTAATTCATAATGTCGTGTCAGCTGTGTCAATAAATATTGTTGATGAAGGAATTGAATATAAGAATCTTTATGTGGGAGGCATTGTTGGACTTGATGAAGGTAGAAGCATATATAACTCAACTTATAGAGGAAAGATAACTTATAATGTTCCTGAAAATTATGGTGCTGGCAATGGCTACCTGAATAAGAACTCCCATTTGTATTTTGGTGGAATAGTAGGGTCATTGCGGCCATATTTCGCGGACACGGGCGAGGATTATACGATTTTGAGTAATGATTGGTGGGACAATAACATTCAAAATTGTTATTTTGAAGAAGGTGCAAGTATTTCATATTACCAAAGCCCATTGACTTGGTCACAAGGTTGGGATACAATGTGTATTGGTGGAATTATCGGTTCCTTTTGTGGCAAGCAAATTATTGGTTGTGCAAGCATGGGAAAGATAAGTGTAAACGGATTTGACGGTGGATATAATTGTGAAGGTTATGAATGTGGACTATATGTTGGAGGAATTTTAGGATGTTTTGGTATGCCAAATAAGGCTGCATGGTTTAATAAGCCTAAATTCTATAACCGTGATTATCCACGAGTTTATATTGCAGAGTGCACTAATCATTCTGAATTGGTGTTAAATAATAATTGGAGTCGTCATTTTGTGACTTATGGTGGTATCGTAGGCGGACTTGATCCAACAGGAAATTCTTTTGCAGATTCAAAGGTGTTAGAATTGTTCGGCGT
>CANRMV010000052.1 GCA_947631875.1 uncultured Clostridia bacterium | reverse complement strand
TCTAGTGAGATACGCTTTCGAATATATCTCTTTTAATTATATCAAATACATACGAAATTGTCAAGAAAAATTAGAAGAGAAATAGAGAGAAAAAAGAGCAAGAAAAAAAAGAGAGAGAAAGAAGCAAAGAGAGAGAGAAAAAAAAGACAGAGAAAAAAGAGAGATTTTCTCTCTCAGAGAGATTAAGAGAGAAAAGATTTGCTTTCAAAGTTGTTAAAGTTGTCAAAGTTGTTAAAGTTGTCAAAGTTGTTAAAGTTGTTAAAGTTGTCAAAGTTGTTAAAGTTGTTAAAGTTGTTCCTAAAAGAAAATAAAAAAATAAAATTTAAAATAAAAAAATCTAAATTAAAAGAGAGATATAAGAGTTGTCTCTCTTAAAAGGAGTTCAAATGTCTAAGGAAGAAAAACCATCCAAAATAAGAAAAGCCCCTGCAATCTTACTTTTTAAAAATATGAAGTCTGGAATTAGTAGGCTAACAGATGCGGACCGCCTTGCTTTGTTTGATGCTATCCTACAATATGCTGACGAGGACTCAGTTCCAGAAATGAATTATGCAGTAAGCATTATTTTTGATATTATCAAAAGCAATATGGATATCAACGAAAAAAAATACAACGATAAATGTGAGTATAACGCAAATAGGTCAAAATTGCAAAGAGAAAAAAGCAAATCTAAGCCACCAGACGAGGACGAAAGCGAGGAAAAGGTTGAGGGAAGGTCAAGAGAGCCAACAGCCAAAGACAAGCCTTCTGGCGAGGTTGAGCAGGGCAAGGTGACTGAAATTCAAGCAAGGTTTCTCAATGCTTTCAAAGAGTGCTGCCCAAATCAAGCTATAAACTGCACAATTTCCGACTTTCCGGACGTTGACCTAAACGCTCTTATGCTTGCCATTCAAAGAAGCCCACAATACTTAATGAATGCCGAGAAAAATCAAAATCTTGGCGGTTTGCGTTGGTATTTGGAAAACGCTACAAAAATCATTGCTGGCAAATATGAAAAGTTTAGTGACGACATCAAAAAACTTTCAAATAGGCACAATTATTCAAGGGAAGAGTATAATTCAGTATTTCAAAATCCAGACGAGATTGAAATTTAAAAGGAGAAAAAAGATGAGTGCAAAATACAATTTTTTAAAAGATTATATGAGTCGAGTTAAGACACACGAGGACAAAGACATTGACAGGGCTTTGGAGTTTTTAACAGACTTCTGGGAAGGCCTTCCAGAAAGGTCCAGAGGGCCAGAAAGACGGAAACAGTGGGCTACACTTGTGAACGAACTTGTGAATGCGTTTGACAAGCAAATTGAGAAATTGGCCGACTGTCCGTTTGTGAAGATTGAAATTTCAAATCAAACGGAAATAAAGGACCTTTTGGTAACTTTAAAAACCTATGCAGATATTGACTTTTTGAAAAAGACAAAAGTTGAGGAGGAAAAAAGATATGGCAACCAGAGAAGAAATCAAAAGGGTTAGAAGTTTTGTTTCTGAGGATGCACTGAGGCGAGGGCTTATGGCACTTGAAAAGCGAGATGTTGTTGACCTTTACTTAGAACTCAGATTTGACAAACAAACATTGAACACTCCAAAACTTGTGAACTTGCAAAAGCAAAACGAAGTTTTAATTGAAGAAAATGTTTCTTTAAAAAGAACGGTTGCGGAACTGCAACAAGAAAACGAAATTTTAAAAGGAGAGAATTATGAATATGAGATTTAAAGAATGGATAAAAAGAAACAGGGCCTTATTGACAAGCTTGACATTTCAAATAATTGTTTTGTCACTATGCATCTACATAGCAGGTCATTTAGTTTTGCCAGAATTTGTTATTTGGATGCTGATTGTTTTGGAAATTTTCACCTTTTTTGCACCATATCAACTAGCAAAAATGTTTTTTAAATATTTAGATGAGCGCAGAGAAAGGAAGAAGGTGGAGGTTATCGATGAAAGAAAGATTGACGATTAAAACCAAAAATGGCTACGCGCTTAAACTTGACGAACCACAAAGTGACGAGGAAGCAAGAGAGCAGTTGATGGCACAGTTTAAACTTGCTTGCGAGAAACTTGGAAAAATTGAGGACTGTGAGGATGATGCTGCTGAGGCGTGGGTAATTAAGAACGAAAAAGGCGAATATTTATCAAAATTGAATGACCATACATTCACAAACAGTCTGTTGTTAGCAACTTTGTTCATACATAAAACAAAGGCGGATTTTATCATAGGACTTTGCAATCTTAAAACTTGCCATCCAGCCAAAGTGCGAATTGAGGAGGCTGGAGAATGAAAAAAAAGGTTTTAGATGTTTGTTGTGGAGGAAGGATGTTCTATTTTGATAAAAATGACCCAAGAGTAATGTTTTGTGATAATAGATATTTTGAAACAACACTATGTGATGGCAGAAGTTTTGAAGTCAAGCCAGACATAATATGTGATTTTACAAAACTGCCATTTAGGAACAATTATTTCCATTTGGTTGTGTTCGACCCACCTCACTTACTTCAAAGCAAGAAATCAGAAATGCAAGGTAAAGAGCCAGAAGGTTGGCAAAAGATTAAATATGGTTGTCTTGGCTCTGATTGGCGTGATATGTTGGCTAAGGGCTTTGCGGAGTGCTTTCGTGTCTTAGATGAAGATGGAGTTCTTATCTTTAAATGGAATGAAACCGACATTCCACTTAAAGAGATTTTAAAATTGACACAGGTAAAGCCTATTTTTGGGCATATAAGTGGCAAAAGAGCAAATACTCATTGGTTGGCTTTTATCAAGGAGGTGGGCGATGAATGATAAAACTTTTTGTGAAAGATGTTGCAAAGAGTGTAAACATTCTGTATATATCTCAGAAATAGATAAAAATCTTATCTGTTTTGATTGTTGGAGCAATGAACAGCCCAAAGCACTTATGAAACGCATTAAAGAACTTGAAGAAGAAATAAAAAAACAAGAAAATCTTATGAACTTATACAAGTTAAGCTGCGACAATTATTTGGCTCGACTAAACGAAAAAGACTTACAAATTGGCAAAATGGAAGAAGAAAACGCAAAACTTAAAGGGCAGTTGAAAAATGCGCCAAAATTCGAATTAGGTCAAGATGTTTTTATAGTGATTGACAACATCGAAAAAGCAAAAGTCGAGAGAATAATTCAAACAATCAGTAAGGAAGAAGAAGAGTGTTCTATTTGGTATGCCTTAACCGACAAATATGGCTATGCTTTAAGGCTTCCAGAAGAACAAATCTTTGTCACCGAATCCGAAGCTCAAAAATATTTAGATAAAACAAACAAGGAGGGAATATGAAAAAGAGAACATACAAAATTGAAAAATCTACAAACAAGAGGGACTATGCAGAAGTTTATTCTTTTGACGAACGAAAAGGCTTTTATAGGTTTATAAACTACATACCGATTGAACAGATAGATACCTTTATAAAAGCACATACGAAAGACGATGTTTTACTGAAATTTCCTACTGATAAAGTTTTAAATTGAACAAAGGAGGGGATATGACGGAAGAAATTTATAAAAGCGAAGAATTTTATAAAGACCTCTATAATGCCTCTAAGAAAGCTGTCAATCAATATTTGACAAACGCTTATAATAAAACTGAACTTATTGATGCCGGAATTGATTATGTTTTAAACAAGATTGACACATTAAACCTTACAGGTGACCGCAATACAGATTTTTATATTTTGATGAAAAGATGTTCTGCGGGGATTGCCAAATTTATTTACAACAAAAGGGAACTTTTTCTTGAAGAGTTAAACGAAAGCTGTAATTTAAAAGGCGATTCTTATGTTGTTGAAAATTTGATGTGTAAGGATTTAATAAAACTCTTAAAAGACTTTTTAATCAATTACGACCCAACAAAGAGAAAAATTGTTTTGCTGTATTTGAATTTTCAAAATATGAGGCTTATTGCAAGTAAAATTGGAACAAATCAAAAAGTTATTTCAGAAACGATTAAAGCTTTTCAAAATTCTTTTGCAGAATATCTTTTAAATGTTGGTTATCTTAATGACTGTTCAGTTTTGAATGATAGAAAGGCGACCAGCTCAAGTCAAATAAAAAAGAATTCTTATTTAAGGAAACGGAATGTTTTATCCTTTGACAGTTATAAAAATGATTTTAAGATTTACAAACTTTTGAGAGATGAAGATGACTTGATAAAATTTGCTGATTTTTTAAATGTGTCATTAGATTTTTTAAATGATGTGATTTATCATAGGAAATCTAGATTAAATTTGAGTTATGTTGACATTGAAAAGTTACACAGCAAATTTTTTAAAGATTACTCATTTTTGGAACTTGTGGAGGTTTAAAATGCTGTATTTGAAGCGTTTATGTATTGACAATAAAATTTCTTATAGAGATTTTTGTGGACAATATAATGTATCAATGAGTTTATACTTTAATGCTTTGAATGGTGTTAATTTTTCTGTTTTAACTTTGTTGAAGTTTAAAGAATATTTTGTTTGCAAAAAAATTTTAAATGAAGATTTTGATATAGGTTTATTTCTTCACTTTGTTGATTGAAATTGCTTATTTGTTAAAGTTTATTGAAAATTTATCTTTTAATTTTGTTTATAAGTCAAAAATTATCTTCTTTAAATATGCTAAAAAACACAAATTTGTATATGCCGAACGGTGTATGCGAATTTGTGTTTTAGCATAATTATAATGGGAAAATTTTTGACTTTAAAAAAGTTTATAAGATAAATTTTCACAAAACGCCAAGAAACCAAACAATGATAAAATATACAAAATATTAAATAATGCATATTCAATTTTGTGAAAATTTATTGATACTAAATGTTTGTAATGGAAATAAAACAACCAATTAAATAAAACCACCGCTTGCGGTGGTTTTTGGTATTACTGAGTAATACCAAAATAATTATTGAATAAAGTTGTAATAAAAATATTACAAAGGAGCGAAAACATGTGCGAAAAAATGACGGTTATCACATTTAAAGCCAATGACGAAGATATTTCAAGGCTGGACTATTTGTCCAAAAGATACGAGCGAACAAAGAGCGAAATCATTCGCAAAGCCATAAGAAAAGTTTATAAAGAGGTGACAGGTGAAAGCTAATAAAAGCAAAATGCCAAAATGGTTGAAAATTCTGTTGTTTGTTTTAGTTTTTGCCATTATTACAATTTTCTTTGGGTCAATCGGATTTTCACTTTTAAAATACCTGTTTCAGTTTTTTAGCACGGTGGCGAGTTGGTTTGCAACAGCGTTCGGTTGGCTGGCCAATCTTGTTAACATTTTAGGATTTGGAGTCTTTTAAAAAAAGGAGTTAAAATATGAGTTCTAATCAGCAGCCAAAAACAAGTATTTTAATAATCATTCCTGTGGCAATATTATTTATTATTGCTACATTCTTTAATTGTTGGATGGTTTGGTATGAGATATATTTGAAGCCTAATACACAAGTTGTTCATTCTTATTTTGTCGATGATGCAACCTATAACGATGATGGAAGATATTTTATGGAAGTGCAAGTTTTTAAAAACTGCCTTGAAGTGAAGGTCAATCACTACATAGAGGCAAGTTTGCCACAAAAGAATGAAGACGGAACTTATGATGATAAACTTGTGATTGCAACAGGTGTTCAAATTTATGATTTGTCTGATTTTTATTATCAGCCATCATCGGCCGGGCTGCTCACAGGAAAATCTGTAAATTCATATGTTTTAAAAAATTGCACCTTTTATTCGCATCCAGATGGACTTGATTCAGCATTTAAGTCTGGTGGTGTAAGTCTTGAAAATGAGAATAAATGGATTTGGGATATTGGCGGAACACTTTGCATGATTCAAGCAAAGGGAGAAGTTTTTGATTGGCAATTTTTATGGGACATGCATTATCAAAAATATGATATGTCCAGATTGATTGTTGAACAAAAAAACTCATTCTTGTCATTCCAAAAAGGAACAACCGTCGCTCCGTTTGATTTTTCTCCATATTTTAATATAAAAATGCAAGGAGAAGACGGAAAATTTACACAGGAAGTTGTTGATAAACAAATCCTAACTCAGTTTACATACATGAATGTTAAGGTCACAGTTAATGACATGGAACTCATTTCTGCGACTCAATCAATGTTTAACTCATTCAAAGGAAATCCTCACTATGAAAAAGAAGGCCAATCCTCAGAGCTTTATTGGATAGACGAAACTATTTATGATGTCAATTCTGACGATTTCAAATATGACAAAGTTGAAGGTGGTTACACAATTTCTCTTAAAAGCTCATTCTTAACTTTTATAAAAGAATTTCCAAATGTGGTTTTAAATGTTGAAATAAACCTTGATAACTTTGAAGGAATTAATGTTTTAGGTTTTTCAGAGAACCCATTTGAGAAGTTGCCAATAGACAGAATTAAACTAACCTCCACACAACAAAAGAATTTCACTGTTTTTGAAGATTACGAGATTGAAACTGAGAATGTGACGGTTATAAAAGGTGGTGATGCCTAATGATGAATTTCTTATTTGGTGATTCTTGGCTCATCCTGGCAATTATTCTGGTTGCGACATTCCTAGTTTATGGGCTGATAAAATACAACAAAATACAATTCTTGGGCTGGATTTTGTGTATTGCATATATCATTTTAGGCGGTTATAGTGCCATGCGATATGTGATTTATAATAAGTCAACATCTGTGACAATAGGCACACCAGAGATTCATGACCCTTATGAAGATTTTAATTTCTTTGAATATGACCTTTCAAATATCGTTTGGTATGAGGTGAAAGAAGGTGGCTTTGATTACAAGACTGAATATGCTACACATCTTGATTTTAATGGCGATGAACACAAATATCACGTGCTTGTGAACAATGAACCTTGCACAGAAACAACATCAACAACGGGGCGTTTGAATGCTGTCTTGAAGAAAAAGTTTAAAGATATAGATGGTGCTGAAATTAAAACAATTAAAATCACTTTTGATTTTGCGTTTTATTCTTCCAGAATTGAAATTCACATTGTAACAGATGCAAGCAAAGATGACATTGGCTTATTGAGAGAATATGTCAAGATGAACGGATTTAATTTGAGAATAATTGACCGAATCTATAATTCAACAATGGAGGTTTAATATGAGTGGGACATTAAAGAAAACCATAACATGGTTAGCAATTTTGGCTATACTTGGCGTTACCATTTTTGGCATCGTTTGGCTTTCTAATAACTTTGGAAAGCTGCAATCTGGAACAGACCTTTACACAAAAGAGGATTTGGACAAGAAGTATGATGAAGGCTACAAAAAAGGTCAAGAAGAAGGCGAACTGTGGAGAGTGAAATATCAAGAAGTTGTCAAGCAACTTTCGGATATTGAAGAACAAATGAAACAACTCCAAAGGGATAAAACACAACTAGAAAACTACAAAAATGAAAATGAGCCTAAAATCAAGCAGTTAGAAAGCAAAATACAAGAATTAGAAAATGAGCAAAAAAGATTGGAAACCCTATTAGAGGAATATGAGGCTTTAAAAAATGGGCGCGCAGAAGTTAACTTTTATTTTGTGAATTATGAAGGACAAGATGAACTTTTGACCACAAAACTTGTAACAAAAAATCAGCCCATGAAAGATGTTCCAATATTTGAAATGGCGGGCTATA
>CANRMV010000051.1 GCA_947631875.1 uncultured Clostridia bacterium | reverse complement strand
TCAGGTTATCATTTTGTTGGATATAGATATTCAACCGGCACAGCACCTTCCGCGATTAAAGATTGCAACTCTGAAATGATGTCAACAAATAGAAACTATACTGCAACATGGACATCTCCCGTTGATTTTTACATTTATGCTTATTTTAAGAAAGATGTAAATGAGATATACGAAGGCACTGACGGGCTTTATTACATAGATTATGGCTATGCACCACAAACAAATTGTGGAACAAGCGTTGCGAACGCAACCTCTTTGGGCAGTCTCACTTATTTTGGGCTGAACGGCACATTATACACAGACTCAACGGATTATTATTTTGTTTATCAAGGACAGTATTATAAATTCGAAAAAATCAGGTGGAGAGTGCTTCCAGACAATTACACAGTTAATTACACATCCACTGGTGCCTATGGAACAAATTCTATTGAGGATGGCGGAGGCATAACACTGGTCAGTGACAAAGTGCTGTTTGGAGGAGTGTTTAGCACAAGTAAGTTGGGAGCAGGGCAGAGTTATTATGACAGTTCTCTATATTCGCTCGTTGAAACTTTAAATGCAACAGCAAGTGTGGGTGATTTAAGCACAGGTTTTAACGGCTCCACGATTGTTGATCATGGTTATGACAAATTTGGAGATGCAAGTTCGCCAGATAAAGTTGTTGGAGACACAACAGGAAGAACAGTGTCTAATTTAAGAGTTACAGGCGTTTCTATGTGGGAAAACTGGTGTGATGAAGATAATTATCAATATTATGAAGATCTGGTTATTTTGGAAGGCGACGGTTCATACAAAGCGAAATGCACAGACTTTGCAGCCATGATGTTGGGAAAGAAAGGTGGAGAATATGTTGACTATTGGACAAGCAATTTGGGAGCATACACCAATGATGCATGGATTATGACCACTCATGAGAATTATTCTCACCTGAATATGCAACAAACATCGGGAGTGCGACTCGCTTTCACATTGAGTTCTGCAACCTACTTTGGCGCAACCAAAACTGTTTAGAAAAAAAGAAAAGACGGCAAAACGCTGTCTTTTTTTTGCTGTCATTCTGGCGTGCGCTGTCATTCTGAGGCAAAGCCGAAGAATCTTAAAAGGATGAGAAAGTGGACGAGATCCTTCGGCACGACACGGGTGTCGGCTCAGGATGACATGTAAGGGGCGGGACAACAAGTCAAATTTTGATAAGTTTTGACTTGCATTGTGGAAATTCTTGCGATTTTCTTAAACTTTTGGGCATTTTGTGTTGTTTCGACAAGTTTATTTTTCTTGCGACAATAACAAGCAATTTTCCGTTTTTTATTTGGCCAATCTTGTGTTAATCTTTTCTTGTTTTGCAGAACACTTATTTTAAAGGAGATTATTATGGAAAAGGTTAAAGAAAAGAAACCAACTAGAATTTACATCGCAGACACAACTGAGGAAATTATTGAATACTTTAAGCAAAACGAAAATTTTGAATTTGTTGGCTCGTGCGCTGACGGCGTGAAGGTGGCAGAAGAGGTTGCCGCTTTAAAGCCAGACGTGTTGATTATGGAAGTTATGCTTTCCGGCCTTGACGGCTTTGCAGTTTTGGACAAAATTAGAGAACTTAAAGACAAAATGCCAAAAGTTTTCTTTGTTTCCAACCTTTCTCACAGTGGGTTTGTTACAAAAGCCATTCAATCGGGGGCAAGTTATTTCATGGTGAAACCTGTTTCGCCAGAGAACTTGGAAAGCCGAATTGTTGAGGTGTTGGATAACGGAAAGTCTCAGAGCGAAAACAAACAACTTGACGAAAAAATTTCCAACATTTTTATTAGCATTGGAATTCCTGCCCACATTAAGGGCTATCAATTTTTGCGAGAGGCGGTTAAACTTGCGGTTGAAGAGCCGGAAATTATTGGCTCAATCACCAAAAAACTTTATCCAACCATTGCGGAGCGCTTTGAAACAAGTTCCAGCAAAGTGGAAAGAGGTATGCGCCATGCCATTGAGGTTGCCTGGAACAGAGGAAAAATAGAAAATATTAACAATATTTTTGGTTTGAAGATATATAATAGAAATGAGAAGCCAACAAATGGCGAACTCATTGCCTTAATTGCTGACAAAATGATTATGGACGGCTGATTTTTGCCCAAATCTTGACATTTTTGCTTGTTTTGGGCTGAGAATAGCAAAAAAAAGTTAAAATTTTCAAAAAAATTTTCATTTTGCTATTGAATTAAAAAAATCGATGTGTTATAATAGAGGCAACGTAGGAGGTTTTTTATGTCAAGAACGCTATCTAAAATCTTAGTTATTTGCGCTTTGGTTGTTCTTATTCCACTCACTATGGTTGGAACTGCCTTTGCTGCATATTATTCTGTTGACGCTATTGTTAACATTACAATCTACACAATAAACTCGGCAGATCCAGGCAGCACCGATGCTTTGGCTGCTGTTAGATATAATGGCCAAGATATCACAAGAAACAAATTTCAAATTTCTCAAAGCCACTTGGACTCAATAACTTTGGAAGCCAGAAATGTTGGCTATGATTTTATTGGCTGGTTTGAAGGTGAAGAATACACCGAAGAAATGAACGACCAAGCCAAATTGGGAGATGGAAACAAACTCACAGTTAAAATGGAAAACGGAAAGTCCTATATTGCCGTTTTTGATGTTATCAAATACACTCTTTCTTGGCAGTATACGGAAGACCCAGATGATAACTTGTCAAAAGGAACAATTGTTTCCACAGACCCAGATTCAGGAGAACAAGGACCAACTGAATATGTTTATGGCCAAGAACTGAAAAGATTGGATGAAAGCAAAGCAACTCAATATAGGATTGATAAAAATGGCGGCTGGTGCTTGTATCAAGGCAATGCAGCAAACAAAAATGCTCATTACAGCCGTGCAGAATTTAAAAACGAATTTGGCGGAGATTTTGCTGAGAACGAAAGAGAATTGACATTAACCTATGATTGGATTCAAAAAGGAATGTTCACCGTTAACTATTATAAATATGAAGATAGATTTGACACAAACAAACAAGCAATAGCCACAGAGAATATTGTTAAAGAAAACGCTTCTTCTTATGTTTATGCAACAGAATTTGCTTCTTTGATGGCTGATGGCAAAGTTACTGAGGCTGAAGCAGGTTATAAGTGGGAAGGATTTAAGAGAGCAACCAATCCAAACTCTTATGATTTGACTGATGTAACTTCCGATAACTTCACAACAGATGATTTTGTTGACAGCGTTGACATTTATGTTGGAAGCACACTTATCAATTACACTGCACAACTTTCTGTTGAGGCCGGTGCAACTTATGGTGGAACAGAAATCACATTCACGGTAAATGACATTGAAAATGCTCAAAGCAAACTTGCACCTTTCTTCGATGAAACAAAATACACAAAAGAATATTTCTTCTATGAATTTAGCGGAATTAAGGTTGCAAGCGGAAACGTTTTGACCCAAGGTAAGGTTGAAGATTTGAAATCCGCTTTAAACACTTTCATTGAGGAACACCCACATGAAGAACAAACCCTTGAATTTACTGCTGTGTTTGAAACAGAATATAAAGTTGCTGTTTCAGGCAATCAAGTTTACTATAAATATGACTTGGATGATCCTGTTTACAATGAAGCAGGCACTGAAATTGGAAGCTTCTATCTTGAACAAGGCGGCGTAGATTCAAAAACAACACTTGGCGCATTCTTGAAAATTAATGATGCTCACTATTACAACGCAGAACATTCCGCTTCAAGAAAAGAAGTTGTGTTCAACGAGATTGCTTTCGGTGGAACTTATTCAATTCAGGCTTTGACAAGGGAAACAACGGTTGCAGAATTCCTTGTTAAAATGAATGATGTTGCTTCTTTGCAGAAATATCTACACATTAACAACGAAACAAACTTGATTACAATCACTTACAAATTTACAGCTTCTTTCGCTTTGGCAGAATAAATTTAAAAAATTTTTGAAATTTAGTTGACATAGACTTTTTAAGTGTGATACACTTAGAAAGTCTTGTGGGAGTTTAGCTCAGCTGGTAGAGTACCTGCCTTACAAGCAGAGGGTCATAGGTTCGAGCCCTATAACTCCCACCAGAGTAAAAATACACCATATATTGTGGTGTATTTTTTGTTTTATATACTATATATTGATTTTTAAAAATTTTAGGCACATTTTAGGCACATTTATGAAATATTTGTGCTTGTTTTTTGCAAGATTTTAATTAAAACATCATCTTCTTTTGGCATCATATGAGCGTAAGTATTTAATGTCTGCTCAATGTTTTTATGTCCCAATCTTTTTGCAACAGCAACAACTGAAACGCCCTGACTTAACAAAAAACTTGCATGGGAGTGTCTAAAATCGTGCAATCTTATTTTTTTAACATTTGCTTCATTGCAGGCTGATTCTTGAACTCTTTGAATGTTTGAGTCTGCAAGGGGTTTGTCGCCAAAAAATACAAACTGATTATTTTCATTGCCCAATTTAAAATCTTTCATTATATTGGCTAGGATAGGTGGGATACTTATTTCTCTGACAGAACTTTGGTTTTTAGGCGTGGTTATAAGCCAAGATTGTCCATAAACTTTTTTGGTGATGGATTTATTAATTTTTAATGTATTTTTTGTCAAATTCCAATCATTCCATGTTGTTGCAAGAATTTCACCTTTTCTAGCGCCTGTGTAATAAAGAGCGTAAAAAAATGCCTTATATTCTGGCTTTGAAACTTTTTCAATAAATTGATTAAACTCCTCAGGTGACCACACCTGCATTTCTTTGTTGTATTCGGCGTTCCTAAAATTATCAACCAATTTTAAATTGTTTTTAACATCATAATATCTTTCTGCATAATTTAAAATTGTTCGCAAGTAGGCCCTCAAATTTCGCTTATATTTATATGAATATTCTTTGTTGGCCTTTGTTTTGCAGCCATTGATGTAAGTCTGCCATGCTAAAATAACTTTTGGAGAAAGGTCCTGGATGTAAAAGTCTTTGAAATAAGGTAAAATATGCAAGTCACATTTTGAGCAAAAATCATAGTAACTGCTTTCTTTTAAGTTGGTTTTCGCATACGCTTTGTATTCATCATATAGCACAGAGAATTTTATCTTTGTATCTGAAACAGGTTGCTCAAGCCTTGTTTGATTGACAAATTCGATGTAACTGTTTTGAGCCTCTTTTTTTGTCGAAAAGCCCGTAAGTCTTTTTTGAATTTCTTTTCCGTTATATTTTGTATATCTAAATCTCACAGTCCAAGATTTTTTAATTTGAGTTGAGCCACAAATAGAGCATTGTCCCTTATTGTTTAAAGGAACATTCTTTTGGCATTTTTTACAGTAATTGAGTTGTTGATAACTTGCCATTTAAAGGTCACCTCTAAAAAAATTTAAAAATTTTTCATAAACTATTGATTTTTTTTAATTTTTGTAGTATATTAATAATAATCCATGGATATGGAGGGAGATGGTTTGTCCATCGGCGCACCCGCATAGGGTGCGTTTTTTTATGGCAATTTTTTTAGTCCATATCCCCAAATTTTTGCCCCGTGTTTAAAAATTTTTGGAATTATTAAATTCACTAGCTTGTTTCCAAAGCTATTTGGTTCTGAGTTTTGTTTTAGTCCATATTTAGCAAGCATACGGTTTCTGATATTGGTAACTAACAAATCTGCAATTTGTAAACCTGCAATATTTGCAGATTTCGGTTTTATTTTTATTTCAACAGATGTTAAATATGTTCTAATTTCTTCGCCGCTGACATAATGTGTCCCTTTTGAGTAGATGTCGCGGTAAACCTGTGATAGTCGTCTATCATCTTCTTTGTCGCGTGATTCAATTAACACATCACCAACAGCGCGTTTGTCTTTTAAAAAAATAATATATTTTTCCAATAAAACTTCCAGGCAGAAGTGATAAGGGTGTCTTGCCCATTCTTTATAGGTGCTTACAATTTCCTTTTTATCAATTAAAACAGATATAATAGTGAATTTCCAATTAGAGATTTTTTCAAACAATTCAGTGTTGAAATTATCCCTAATCTTTTCGTCTTTTAAAACGCTAAATTTGCCTCTGAAATTAATCATGTCTTTTCTATGTAAAATAACAGGGTTATCAGCATTTACACCAAAAAATTTGGCTTTAAGTTCTTCTAGTTCTTTTGCAAAGACAGTATTTACATATTCTAAATCAAAAATAACTCCTGTTAGGCATAAAAAACGGTTGTTTTCACCAGCACTTGTTCCTATGTCGGAATTCCCACTTTCGTCTATATACATTCGATATTTTGACATATTTAATAGCTCCTTCTAATTTCTTTTACTACTCCTAATATGGTAACAGGTAAATCGGCAACTTCTTGGTTTGTAAAGAATAGGGGCTCAAATTCGGGGTTAAGCGGCATTAAAGTAATGCCATTTGATTTTTTTAATACTTTTTTAAATGTGCACTCTGTGTGATTTATCGATACGGCACAAAAAGCACCGCTTTCGCAGTCATCTTGTTTTTTTAAAATAAGCACATCCCCATCTTCAAATTTTGGCATCATAGACTCACCGCGAACCTTTAATGCGAAATATTCGTTCCCACCGGTTAACCAGCCAGCAGGGATTTCTTCTTCATCTTCAATAAAACTATCTTCTATCATTTCAATGGGCACGCCAGCAGGTATTCTCCCAAACACAGGTATCTTGACAACAGTTCTATTAAGCTGAACTCCTTTAACATTTTTATCTGGTTCTCGACCCATAAGATAGTCAATGGAAACACCAAAAAAGGATGCGATGCTAGTCAATGTTTTTAAATCTGGTTCGCTGCCTTCGGTTTCATACATTGCGATTGTTGAGCGAGAAAGTCCCAATTTCTCAGCCAGTTTGTTTTGTGTAAGATTTTTACTTTGTCTAAGTTCTTTTAATTTAAGCATTTTTACACCTCTCGTATAATTATGTCAAAAATTTTGACATTTTTCAATATTTTTTTTAAAAAATATGTCAAATTGCTTGACAAAGTATAAACAAATAATTTAAACTGATGTCAAGAAACTTGACATAAGGAGGTGATTCAATGCATATTAAAGAGTTTCGAGTGTCTAATAATTTGACACAAAAAGAATTGGCTGACTTGTTAAAAGTCGAAAGAACAACAGTCACAATGTGGGAAAAGGGTAGTTCGTGCCCAAGTATTCAAACATTGAAAAAGATTGCAGATGTTCTTAATTGCAAAATTGAAGATTTAATTTAAAAGGAGAGAAGAAGTGGAAATAAAAATTATAGAAATTTCAACAGGAAAAATTATAGAAACTTTGAAATTTGAAACCTTAGACGGGCAACAGATAAGAGTAGAAGGTGGAATGATAAAAATATTTGCACCTGGTAAAATTGCACTTTTCTGCACTGATGCTTTCGCAATGCAAGTAATTTTTAATGATAAAGGAGAAGGAAAATGGAAAATCAAAAAGTAGAAAAAGAGGTTTATTCTGTTCAAGATTTGATGCAGATGACGGGGCTTACAAAAGATACTTGCTACAAAATCATAAGGCAAGTTCGTCATTTTCGAGATACTTTGGGCATCTCAGGACACATTCACAAACGAGATTGGGAATATTACATAAACCGCTTTGATAAAAAAGACAGCGCCAACGCTTCGAATCCTGGCACTGTCTA
>CANRMV010000050.1 GCA_947631875.1 uncultured Clostridia bacterium | reverse complement strand
GCTGTGGCAGCGGTGATTTTGAACAGAGTGAAAAGTCCAGATTTTCCAAACACCATTGCGGGCGTTATTTATCAACCATGGGCATTCACTTGTGTTAATGATGGGCAAATAAACTTAACTCCAAACCAAACTGCAATCAATGCTGCAAGAGATGCAATGAATGGTTGGGACCCAACTTATGGATGCCTTTACTATTATAATGCTGGCACAGCAACAAACAAATGGATTTACAACAAGAAAACAGTTGTGACGATTGGCCACCATGTGTTTGCAATTTAGAGGTGAGTTATGGAAAACAATGAAATGAAAAACAATGAACAAAATCAAAAAAACACGAAAAATAATGTCAAAAATGAGCAAAAAATGCAAAAAAAACAGCAAAAACACGAAAAAAGTGGCAAAAAGGGTTTGAGAGGTGCGGTTATTGGACTTGCAATTTCAACAGGAATATTAGGCGCAACCTCGCTTGGGCTTGGCATAGCATATGGAATAACTCAGTCGCAGGCCAATGAATATTCCCTTCAACTTGACAGCGTTTACAAGAGAAATTACTATGAACTTGTTGACAATGTGAACAATGCGGACATGAAAATCAGCAAACTTTTGGCGTCAAGCAGTGAAAATTATCAAGCAAAAATGCTTGGCGAAATTGCGGATGCGTCAAAGGATATGCAATTCAACATTGCCGCCTTGCCACTCTCAAATGACAACATTGTGCAAAGTGTGAGATTTATAAATCAAATGTCGGGCTACACTCAGGTCTTGGAGGAAAAACTTAACAAAGGAGGTGCGTTAACTGAAAGTGACCTTTCAACTTTAAGGGAAATGCACAAGTCGCTGAGTGAAATGAAAGAGTATTTGAACCAAATGTCTGAAAAAATTCTTATGGGTTATAGCATTGTGGAGGCATCATCTCACGCAAACGGCGAGATTGACGATTTTACAGTGAACTTTTCTGGAATTAAAACAACGGACACTGACTATCCTTCAATGATTTATGATGGCCCATTTTCGGACAGCGTTGTCAATCAAAAAATTGTTGGGCTTAAAGGCAGCGAGGTTTCAAAGGATGAGGCTTATCAAAAAGTGGACAAAACTTTTAAAAATTTATCAGGCATAAATTTTGAAGGGGAAACCGATGGCAAGTTTAACACTTACAACTTTTCAATAAAAAATTCTGACCAAAAGAGGCTGTATGTTCAAGTCACAAAAATTGGCGGAAACATATTGACTGTCAGCGGCAATGTTGCAAGCGACATTCAAAACATTGAACTTGACCAAGCCGAAAAAATTGCCCTCAATTTTGCGAAAGAAAATGGAATTGAAAAGCCAGCAGTTGTTTGGCATGAAATGTTAAATTCGCAAGCATTTTTCAACATCACTCCAACTGAAAATGGAGTTGTGCTTTATCCAGACCTTGTGAAAGTTAAGGTGGACATGGAAAAAGGTGATGTGATTGGCTATGACGCCATTGCTTACTTTACAAATCACACAAAACGAACGTTGGGCGCTCCAAAATTTGAGGCAGAAAATTTGAAAGCAAACATTGACACCTCGTTTGATATCAAAGGAAGCAGGCTTGTGCTTGCACCGCTTGATTACAACAGACAAGTTTTGTGTTATGAATTTGTTTGCGAAAGAGACGGGGCAACCTATTACATTTATTTCAATGCAAATGATGGCACGGAAGAAAACATTCTAAAAGTTGTTGAAACTTCTGACTCATCTAAGTTGATGTAAAAAAAAGACGCAATAAGCGCCTTTTTTATTTGTTTCGTGATTTTTCTGGGATGTAGGTTGTTGTGAGGAAAGTTGCATATTCTTTTTTACTTGCCTGCCAAGCCAAGTTTTGTTTTTGAAAACTATTTTTGAACAAAACGGAATCTATTTGTTTTGTGTTTTTATGTCTTTTTAAGAACAAAGGGTCATTGCTTTCCATAATTTGTTCGTCATTCCAAATAACAGGAAATTTATTTGCAAAATCAAAGCCGGTTGGATAAGTTATTCCTAATTTTGCTTTTTTTGCATACACATCATCCACAAAGTTTTGTGGGGTGTATTGCTTTGCCTCATCGCGCGTTAAAAACACCATTAGCCAATTTGAAATCCATCTGCCGCAATCATCTTTTCTGCCGTCATCAAAATGATATACATAAAGCACCAATTTTTTTGAGGTCACGTAGGTGAAACTTTCTTTGCCTTGCTCTCTGCCGCCGTGAGTTCTTCCGTGAGAAAGGGCATAAGTTTTGAGATTTTCCGCTTCTTCGTCATAAGTTTCATATGGGCTTTTTGTTTTCATTTGAAAATCCACAGATGATGTTCTTGTGTAAAATTGCCAATCTCTTGGCAGGCGATTTATTTTTCTTTTAAAAATATCTAAAAATCCCATAGGATAAGTCCTCCTTTTGTTGCTTCTTGCTATTTTTCCTTTTTAGGTTTTAGTTTCCTCCAAAATTTTTGTCGAATTTCAAACCTTTCAAATTTTCTTTTGGAAAACTTGCTGCTGCAAAGTGTCCTCCGCCGCCATGCGCTTGTGCAATTTTTGAAACATCACAATTTGGATTTATGTTTCTAAGCGAAACGCTTTCTCGATCATCAACAGGCATAATAAGAAAATCAACTTTTTGTCCAAGTGGCAGGTGACGAACGCTTTCGGCAATATCATTTTTGAACAAATCTTTTATATGCACAAAGCCTGCCTTTAAGCCATCAAATTCAACAATTTGTATTTTTGAAACATATTCGTCAAGTTTCTTTGCATAAGCCGCTTGATATTCTTTTATCAACTTTTCTTCCTCTGGTGTGAACTTAAAAGGTTTTAAAGTTTTCAAAAGTTTTTAAAATTTTTGCGTGTAATGTTCAACATATTTTTCTCTGCCAAGAGCCTTGCCCAAAACATCCAATTTCACGCACTCCTCTTCACAAGGAGAGCCTTTCCAAGTCCAAGTGTCATAAAGGGCGGTGCATCTTGCCCATCTTGCAAGGGCGTAGGTTGGAAAAATTTTGCCCTCACTTATTAAATGATAGTAAAACATATTTGTGCCGCACGCCATTGTGCTTTCGTCGATTTTGTCAGCAATCTTAACCCAATCAAATTGCCCTTGTTCTGCTTTGCGAGAGGCATGATGGTCTAACACAAGCAGTTTGCTGGCTGTTTCTGTGTCCTCATCAACAAATTGGCACAGAGGAAAACTTAAACAATGGTCTGTGATGTAAACTTTTGTATACTCTCTCAAAGAGTTTTGCGCATTTTTTATAAGTTGGCTTTTGTCCACTTTTCCTTCCAAAATTTCCTTTGCAGACACGCCATAAACACGCTGTGCAAACATTTCATCAAGTTCGAAATTGTCGGCATAATGCACTTCAACATCATTGCCAAAAGCGAGTTTTGCCAAAACTGCGCAACCATATCCGTCAATGTCAATTCCATGCGTAAACAAAAGCACTTTTTCCATATCAATCTCCTATTTTGCCTTATTATATTCCATAATTTTGTTGTTGTCAATATTCTTTTTAATTTTAAATTATATTTTTTCAAAAGTTTTGAAAAATAAAAAACCACTCTTTTTTAGAGTGGTTTAGTTTGCCGTTTATTGTTGATTTTTTTGTGCTTCTTCATATGCGGCAAGAATTTTTTCTTTCAACATTTCTCTAACTTCTGTTTTGATTGGGTGAACAATGTCTTTAAACTCGCCTTCGGCTGTTTTTCTGCTTGGCATTGAAAGAAAGTATCCGTCTTTGCCATTGATCACTTTGATGTCATGAACAACAAGTTCATCATCGATTGTGATTGAAGCAACTGCTTTGAGTTTGTCGTTTCCGTTGTTTACAATCCTAACTCTTATGTCCGTAATTTTCAAGTTCTTTTACCTTCCTTTTTTAAATTAACCTTTCGGTCATTATCATTATATCATTATCAAAAAAAATTACAAAACATTTTAAGCATTTGACAATAAAATTTTAAAATATTCATAAACAAGACTATGAAAAGGTTTTATTTTTTGGGAATTGGCGGAGTTTCCATGTCCGCGCTTGCCATTTTGTTGAAAGAAAGAGGCTTTGAAGTTGGTGGCAGTGATGAGCGCGAGGGGCGTGGCACAGAAATTTTGTCACAATACGGCATTATTGTGGATTTTGTTTTGAACGAGGAGGTGATTGCGAAGGCGGATGTGATTGTTCGTTCGGCGGCAATAAAAGACGGAGACGCGCATTTGATTTTGGCAAAAAAATTGAACAAAAAAATAATTCCGCGCGGGGAACTGTTGGGCTGGATAAGCGAGGGTTATCAAAAAGTTGTGGCTGTGGCGGGCTCACATGGAAAAACCACCACAACAGCCATGATTGAGCACATTCTTTCCGTTGCTGGCAAAAATCCAACGCTGCATTTGGGAGGATATCGCATTTTGGACAATCAAAACTTTCAAATTGGCGGGCAAGAATATTTTGTGACGGAGGCGTGCGAGTATTACAACAATTTTTTGTATTTAAATCCTTATATTGGCGTTGTGACAAATGTGGAAAAAGAGCATATGGATTTTTTTAAAACATTTTCAAATGAAAAGGATTCTTTTGAAAGGTTTAAGAAAAAATGCACATATGTTATTGAAAATTTTGAGGGGCTTTCGGCAAAAAATGTCAGGCATGACAGCAGAGGCGGGCTGATTTTTAATCTGTTTCAAGGCAAAGAAAAAATCATGCATTTACATTTGCATTTGTGCGAAGAAGTTAACAAAGAAAATTGCATTTATGCATATCTTGTTTGCAAAAAACTTGGAATTGGCGAATGTGTAATTAAGCAGGGCTTGGAAAGTTTTTTAGGCACTCACACGCGCTTTGAAAAAGTGGCTGCAAAAGAATTTGAGCATGTGTTTTGTGACTATGCGCATCACCCAACCGAGATTGCCAAAGCCATTGCAACTGCAAAAAAAATTTTTAGAGGAAAAACGCTTGTCACAATTTTTCAACCGCACACTTTTTCACGAACGCAAAGTTTGCTTTATGACTTTGTGACTGTTTTTAAAAATGTTGACATTCCTCTGTTTTTTAAAACCTATTCTGCAAGAGAAAAGCCAAGTGAGGGGCTGAGCAGCAAGCAGTTGTGTGACGAGGTTTTTAAAGAGAACAACAAGGCAAAATATTTTGAGGAGCCCGAAGATTTGCAAAATTTTCTTGAAAAGATGAAAGGACAAAAGCCCGTGTTGTTGTTTTTGGGAGCGGGGGACTTGCCTGACATCCTTCACAAAAAACAATTTATTACATAAAATGGATTTATGAATAAAAAGTTTCGAGATGCAACAATTTTTTATAGATTTTTTGACCGTAAAAGCGAAGTGGTGAACATTTTTATGCACGGTTGGGGGTGCGACCATAACAGCCTTATGTTTTGCAACAGAGTTTTAAATGACAGTTGCCTGTTTGTTGACTTTCCACCTTTTGGCAGAAGCAGCAAGGACATTGCAGATTGGACAATTTTCACATATGCAAACATGGTCATATCCTTGTGTCAACATTTGGGAATAAAAAAATTCAACCTCATTGGGCATTCATTTGGTGGGAGAGTGGCAATTATCATTGCGGCGGTTTGCAAAAGCCAAACAAACAAAGTGGTGCTTGTGGACAGTGCTGGCTTGAAGCCAAAACGCAAGCCCAATTATTACATCAAAGTTTGGACTTATAAGATAAAGAAAAAAATGGGATTGGACACATCAAAATATGGAAGCCGAGATTATCTTGCTCTTTCGCCAAACATGAGGAAAATTTTCACAAATGTTGTGAACACCCACCTGGATGATTTTTTGCCAAACATATCCGCGCAAACTTTAATAATTTTTGGCGAGGAGGATGAAGTCACGCCAATTTACATGGCAAAGCGCCTAAACAAAAAAATAAAAAACAGCACTCTTTTGCTTTTGCCAAACTGTGGACACTTTTGTTTTTTGGACAGAAAACTTGAATTTTTGGAGGCGGTTAAAAACTTTTTGAACTAAGGAGGAAATATGTTTATTCTTTATGCGTTTGTGTTTTCTTGTGTGAATTTTGTGCTTGACCTAATATACATAAAAACCTATCAACTTGAATCTTACAAACTTAAAAATATGTTTTTCAAAACGATAAACTTAAATTTTGCCTTTGGCAAAAAAACACCTTTAAACATCACAAAACGCATAAAAAGGCTGTTTTTTTGCGATTTTTTGCTAAAATTTTCGATTTTTTTGCTCGTTTTTGGTTTAATTCCAATTTTTTGGCTGCAATTTGTGATTGCAATTTTGATTTTAATTTTAAGCCCAGCCACAATTTTTCTTTCATTTTTTGTGATGCTGCCGATTGAAAATTTGATTAAAAGAAGTTTTATAAAAAAGGCAAAAAAGAAACTTGCCAAAATGAAGTGCAAAAAAATTGCCATAACAGGAAGTTTTGGAAAAACAACAACAAAACATATTTTGTATGACATTTTGAAAGTTGAGTTTGATGTTTGTGCCACGCCAAAAAGTTTTAACACTCCAATGGGAATTTGCAAAACAATTTTTGAACAACTAAAAGAGACTGACGATTTCTTTATTGTTGAATTTGGGGCGAGGCAAAGTGGAGATATAGAATTTTTGGCAAAACTTGTTGGAGTGGATTTTGGAATTTTGACACCGATTGGAAATTGTCACCTGCAAACTTTTGGGAGTGTTGAAAACATTGAGAACACAAAATATGAGTTGTGTGAAAATGCCAAAGAGTTTGTTGTGTTTAACGGGAGGAGCAAATCCACAAAAAAACTTTACAATCGTTTTTCAAGAAAGAAATATTTGGTTTGCGAAGAGGGAAGTTTTGCATATGCCAAAAACATAACAAGCACGCCAGAAGGCTCGGAGTTCACTTTGGTTTTGGAGCAAAAAGAATATTCATGCAAAACAAAACTTTTGGGCAAGGCGAATATAGACAACATTGTTGTTGCCGCGTCTATGGCCTATCTTTTGGGCGAAACGGCTTTTGGGATTGTTAAGGGGATTGCTCAGGCACAGCCTATTGCTCACCGATTGGAACTTATAAAAACCGATTTTGTAACCTGCTTGGATGACAGTTACAATTCAAATGTTGAGGGTTTTAAAGAGGCGCTCACAGTGCTTTCAAGTTTTGAAGGAAGAAAAATTTTGGTGTCACCAGGCATTGTTGAACTTGGCAAACAGCAGTATAATGCCAACTTTGAGGCGGGTAGGCTGGCGGCAAAAGTTTGCGACATTTTTGTTATTATGAATGAAACGAACAGAGAGGCTTTGCTTGCAGGTGCAAGTGATTTGCCAGAGATTTATTTTGCCAAAACTCGGCAAGAACAGCAGCAAATTTTAAAAAAGATTATTAAAAAGGGCGATGTGGTGCTTTTTGAAAATGACTTTCCAGACAATATAAAGTAGTGTTATTTTCTCTAATACACAATATATTGATTTAACCAATTTCATAAAAAATTTTTATCAAAAAAAATGAATAAATATGCAAAAATTGTTTGGTTTATTCATTTTTTTGTGTTATTATGAAATTGTTAAAAGGAGAGTGCGTTATGAATTTTGTGAATATGTATGGATTGATTGATTTTGATGATGCGGGACACATCAAGCCTGTGTATCAAAACGGCAAAATGGTTGTCAGCCTTGCGCAAGCACAATCAAATTTTCTGTATTTGCTTGCAAAATATAACAGAAACTTCCTTGTTAAGAAAAAAGAAAAGCCAACAGATTTCTTTAAAAAGGAC
>CANRMV010000049.1 GCA_947631875.1 uncultured Clostridia bacterium | reverse complement strand
GCCTCAATATCAGGGTCAATTTGAAAACTGCGAATCCCCGTAGCAGGGAGGACTGCTCTTCCTGCATCAGTCATCAGACCTAAGGCGTCCAGTCTGCGAACACGCTCCTTGTTTAGTTCTGTCCACTTGCTCCCCTTTTTACGGGGCGTAAAGCGCTGCAACCTCTTTCCGTCAATGATTCGGTGGGTGCTGTCTATCCAACCATAGCAAAGTGCCTCTTCCACAGCATCAATATACCAAAAGTGGGTGTCGTCAACAGGCTTCCCGCGCTTTACATTAACCCAGCATTCTTTTTCTGTCGCATGATTTTGTTCAAGCCATGCTCGAAATTCATCTCTGCTTTTTCCTGTAAGCAAATTTTTTATTTCCATTTATACCTCTATCAATATAATAGCATAAGTTTACTGCAAAGCTTATCTCCCCAATAAACAGAGGAATATTTTAAGTTATAAGTCTATAATAGAGTTTTCTCCAAAGTTCTTTCTGCACATTTTTTCAAAATCTACAAAAGGTATTGGGTTTAAACTATGTGAACCAACACAATTTCTTATAATCTTGGGTTGAATGCCATAGTCAAATAGTTGAAAGCATATAGAAAGAACGCACGAGTCATAATCTGTTCCACAAATATAAACTTCGCCTTTTTCTATCAAAAATATATCAGGTAGCCCATAAGAGGTTTTAATAACCTCAATGCTTTTCTTGGGCAGTTTTATTGCAAAATCAGTCCCCCCCCCGTCTTTTTCCATAAAACGAGAATAATTTAAAAATTTTACATATTGACTATCTTTTTTATTGATAAATTTTGTTGCAATTATTTTATCAAATTTTACCGATTTCAGCAAATTTTCAATATTTTTAATTAAAAAATCGTTGTTTTTTGTGATAAATCCTTTTTGCATATCTACAATTATAAGTGTATTCATACTATCCTCCTATTTCAATTTGTTGTATTGTTTGTCATCAACGGGCTCTAACCATTCGTTTGAAGTTTTAACTCCCGGCACTTCGATTGCGAGATGTGAAAACCAACTATCTTTTGCCGCACCGTGCCAATGTTTGACATTTGCTGGAATATTAACACAATCTCCCGGCCTTAATTCAATGGCCTTTTTGCCAAATTCTTGATAGTATCCTCTGCCACCAACACAAATAAGGATTTGCCCACCGCCACTTTTTGCACGATGAATGTGCCAATTATTTCGGCATTTTGGCTCGAAAGTTACATTAAATATGCCTTGCTCTTTACAAATTGGTGCAAGATAACTTTGTCCTACAAAATAATCTTTAAAGGCGTCATTTGGCTCGCCAATAGGGAAAAAAATTGAATTTTGATAAATTTCTTTCTCTGTTTTGGCGTCAACTTTTTCATTCCAAACATCTTTTGCAAGCCTAAATACAGCCCATGCTTTTGGCCAACCAACATAAAAAGCGCAGTGTGTGATTATGGCTGCAATTTCTTTTTTGCTAACTCCATTGTTCTTTGCGTTTTGCAAGTGATGAGTAAGTGAGCTGTCCGTTATGCCAGACGACATAAGCCCAACAACCGTGATAATACATCTCGTTTTAAGGTCAATGTCATGATTATTCCAATTTTCGCCAAAAAGCACATCATCATTGAAATGTGCAAAGTCAGGGGCAAAAGAGCCAAGTTGTTTTCTTCCTGCGTCTTGCGTTATCTTTTTCATATTAACTCCTTTTTGCTACATCATTATGATAGCACACCCGCAGCGAATTTGTATCAAAATTTTGAAACTTTTCTTTTGTTTCCAAATAAATTGTTTAGCAAATCTCCATATCAAATCTTTTTGCTTTTTTTCTTTTGCGTTCTTTTTATTTTAATGTTTAATAAACTATTGAAAAGTTGTTGATTTTGTGATATACTTTTTTTAAGGAGACAATGATGAAAGGACTTTTAGTTGTTTTGGTTGCTCCATCGCAATCTGGCAAAGATACGATTGCTGCAAAGATGGTTGACAAACTCAATAGTTTTGACTTTTATCCTAATGCAACTTTTGCCAGCGTGTATAAAACTCGTTCACCAAGAGCAGAGGATCCCGCTTATATTCATGCTGTTGGAAAGGATGGGGAAATACCAATAAAAAAAGAAAATCAAATTTCCGTTGAAATTTTTAACCAAACCGCCGTTTATGATAAATCTCAAATAGAAAAACTTTTAAACGAAGGCAAAATTGTTTTTGTAACAACTTGCTCGCCAGAATTGGGACTTAAACTTAAAGCTGAATATGGTGAACAATGTAATACAATTTTTATTCGAACATCTAGACGAACAATTTACAATCAAAACAGAGATAGATACATGGCTTTTATCGAACATCAAAGGAAAAATGGCAAAAAACTTACTTCTAATGAAACTGTATCCCAAGAGATAATTGAACAGATGAAAATTAGGATGGATGATTTTGATAAACTTCGTCCGCAATATGAAGACTTTATGCAACAGGCAGACAACATAACTTTGAATTGGTGGACATTGTTTATGAGTGATTGGAGCACAAAAATTGATCATAAATCAGAAATGGAAATTGAAAGACAATGCAACAAAATTAGTCAGATTTTTGATTATATCAATCAGCCACACACAGAGACATGGGAAGCCACTGAATGCTCGGCAACAGATGAAGAAAGAGCCTTGCCGCCCTTCTCGCTTGACCCAGAATTCGTTCAGTATAGAGAAGAAAAACGAGAATACAACTAATCAACAATCACTTACTTTAAGAAGGCCATTCAAACCAACAATAAAAATAGTCCGAACCAATGTCGGCTCGGTTTTTTTTAATTGTTTTTATTTATGATGTAGTTTTTGCCTTCACAATTAGCCCTTGATGCCTTTTGGCAAACTTACATTTGATAAGTTTTCAGTTTCGGCACTTGCAACAGCGTAAGAACAAAAATCACTGGACAAATAGCCACTTGGTCTAAAATTGCCACTATTTTTAATTCCACCAAACGACGCCCATGCGCTTGATCCTACGGTTGGCTTATTCCAATTAACAAGCCCAAATTTTGCTTTTTGCAAATATTCATAATAAAGATGTTTATCTTTTGTGAGAACGCTTGTTGCCAACCCATATTCCGTGCTGTTGGCTTCCACAATCGCCTCTTCAAAAGTTTTGACTTTTATCACGCGTAAGAACGGAGCAAAAACCTCGTCTTTAAGTGTGTATTTTGTTCCTGTGACGTCAACTATGCAAGGCGTAATAAAGCAGTTACTTTGTGGCATTCTTTTTGCTTCAAGCAAAACCTTTGCACCTTTTGAAGCCAAATACTTTTGCAATTTCAGTGCGTTTTCAACCATTTGTGGTGTGCGAAGTGGCCCCATAAATGGCGTTTGCTCATCATCATATTTGCCGACAACAATTTTCTTTGAAAGTTTGACAACTTCTTTTATGAGTTCTCTTCCAAACATATTATCTGGAACTATAAGCCTTCTTGTTGAAACACATTTTTGACCGGCAGTTCCAAAAGCACCTTGAATAACAGTTATTGCTGCACTTTGCAAGTCATCGCAATCCCATGCAACAACAGGTGCATCGCCACCCATTTCAAGAGCACACATTTGATGCGGATTGCACATATTTTTTATTATTTGCCCAACCTTAAAACTGCCTGTGAAATAAACGCCGTTCACATCTTTGTTTTTCACCAAATATTCAACAGTTTCCGCTCCACCTTGCACCATGTTTATAACGCCGTTTGGCAAACCTGCTTTTTCCCAACACTGCATAATCTTTGTGGCACATAATGGTGCTTTGTCGCTTGGCTTCAAAACAATGGTGTTGCCAGCAATAAGCCCTGCCATAATTTGTCCGTTTGTCATGTGCATTGGATAGTTGTAAGGGCCAATCACACACATAACACCAAGCGGCAAAAATCTTGTGATGCCTTTTGCGCCATTTCGTTCAATGATTATATCTGAGCAGCGCGTTCTGTATGCATCAATGCATGGCTCAATTTTGTTTATTATGCTGTTGATTTCGCCTTCACTTTCCCATTTTGGCTTTCCAACTTCAATCGAAATTGTTTTCGCCAATTCATCTTTGTTTTCTTTTACAATTTCAACAAATTTGCGGACATATTCAATTCTCTTTTCGGGCCCTAAATCATACCAACTCTGCCCCGCTTCTTTTGCACTTTTCACCGCTTTGTCACAGTTTGCTTTCGTGGCAAAATTGCCCTTAAAAACAACTTCATTGTTGTTTGGACTTGTGGAAACAAATCCCCCCCCCGTGCATTTTGCCACTCATTGTTTATAAATAAAGATTTCATTTTTTAGCTCCTTGATGCTATTATATCACAACTCGCATTTCTTTTCAAATGTTTTCAGTTTGTTTCTTATTTCCTACTTTTTATAAAATTCCTGCCAAAGATTGTTGTTGATACACACCAATGTTTATCATCATGTGTTTTTTCAAAATAATTTGTCATATTTTCCTCCTTTTCTGTTATCTTATTGATGAATTATAAGCACCTCATCTTGTATTTTTGTAGTGTTGGAAAAATTTATTTTTTGCCCGATCTTGTTCTCAGCAGACACGGTCGCGAAGTTGCAACTTGGCAACTTAATTTTCACTTTTTTATGATTTTGGGGCATTATTTTGTTCAATTTTAATATAAATTTGCGTTTTTTTGAATTTTCATTATAGAAATTGACATACAGATTAAAATCAAAATAAAGAGGTGCAACTCCAATGTTTGAAATAGTGAAACAGATGTGTTTATTATCAACTGTCACTTCGGAAACGAAAAAATCATAGCCGAGCGAAGAAGAAAGTTTTGTAACAACCTTTTGGTTAGAATGAGTAAAAGCACCCTGATTTAAAAGCCAAGAGCAGTGGCTAAGCTTTACCATATCGTCAAAATTTTCACTTGATTTGCCGCTGTTGTTTAGACTTTCTTGCTCTTCGGGACGAACTTCACCGCCGATAGGACAGGCTTTGTATCTTTCAGTCAGTCCACTTTTTTGCATTTGAGACAAAAATTTCTTTGTTGAAAAGCAAAATGAATCGTCATGAAATCCAACATTATAACTTTTTAAAAAATTTTTATTTGGATAACGCACCAAAAGTTTGGTTCGCTTAAAATATTTACTAAATTGTTTTATAATTTTTTGTTGGTTTAGGGTGTTTGCCATCCTCTCTTCGTTGGGCCATGTGTGCCATTCACCCCAATGCCCAAGCAAGCCGCATTCAAGATACGCAATTCGGACATCCCCGTCATATTTTTTGCCAAAAACCCTGATAAATTTAAGCAAAAATGATATTATTTGCGGATTATTCCAATCAACCTCAATGCCTTTGCCAAACTCGTCATATTTTATTTTAGTGGCATATTTAAAATAAAAATTTGGAAAACCCGATGGCTTACTAGGATAGTCTAGATAAATTCTCAAAACGCATGTGTGTTTACGAGAAAATATTTGGTTTAGGCATTTGTCTAATTCAGTAAAATTAAAAAAATTTTTATCCGTTTGAATCTTGTTTAGGGGAAAATACAAAAATTCCATTGAATGATCTAAATTATATTCGCCCATAAAAGGCAAAAAGCCAATATAAGGATTGGCACCTAAATATTTTTCATAGTTTTGTTTTATCACCTGCATAGTTTAATTATAACACACTTTCAGTTGTTTTGTATTATATTTTTGCAAAATTATGTTCTATAAACTTTTTAAACACAGTATATCTGGGATTATCAAAATTCAAAAAACTGTTATAAACAGCCTTCCTTTCAAAATTGTCCAAATTTACAAGTTTTTTTGATATACAATCTCTTTCATAAAACCTCGCGTTTCTTTCTATTTTTGTTTCTTAACTTTAAATCCCCTCACTTTTGCGAGATTTTCACTTGCAGTCTAGATCAAAAATCATTATATCCCGAACAGTAAACTTTTATTGAATTTTCTTTGCATATTTCAGCAAATTTTTGCTACGATTTTTTATTTTTTTGCATGGGATTCCAACATTTATTGACCATTCTTCCAAATTTTTGTTAACGAAACTAAACGCTCCGCAAACCGCACCTTTTTCAATCACAACGCCTGGCATAATAACGCTGTTTGTTCCAACTTGCGAAAAGTCCTTTAAACAAATTCCCTCTCCTCTTACATTTGTAAACTCATTTGGAACCATAGGAGAAATCATAAAGTTTCCACTGAAATCATCAGAACCGCTAAGCAAAGTGCATCTTGGCGAAATTCCACAAAAATTTCCTATTTCTATGCCAAATCTGCCATACAAGGCATTATAGGCTGAAATGTGAACATAATTGCCAATTTTTATTTTGCCAGATAAAATACAAAAATCATCGATCCTCACCTTATTGCCTATTTCTATGGTTTCAGGAGAATATATTGAACATTTTTTTGAAATCAAAACATCCTCACCAATTTTCTTAAAAGGGATTTCTTTTAATTCCGCTTTGCTGTAAAAACTCATTTTTTTGTCCTTTTGTTTTTTTCTATAATTTCATTCATGAAAAATTTCATCAAGAATTCATTATAATTTTATCTATTCAAAGAAAAATAAGCAAGCGATTTTAAACAAAAACTGCCGTACCACTTCAAAAGAGAAAATAGCAAGTTTTTCCATAACATTCATCACAAACTTTTTTAATGTTAAATTGACACGGTGTCAAAATGACGCAATATTTTCTCTGTCAACAAAATTGCTCCTTGCTTGTTCACATGGTCGGGGTCCAAAAACATATTTGGCAAAAATTCTTCACAATCATAGAAATCTAAAAATTCCACATGAGGAAATTTTGCACACGTTTCTGTTGCTTTTTTAAAAAGTTGCTCTTTTGGTGGCAAACAATCTCGAAATATTTTCATTACAGGAGTGACAACAACAAACACTTTTTGCTTGTTTTGGTAAGTTTCGTCAAGCAATTTCAAAAAATATTGCATTTGGTCTGGCTTTCTCACATTGTTTTTCAAATGCCCTTCGGTTCGTTTTTTAACATCCTCAGTTTGAAAGTTTTTCTTTACATTCTTTTTTGGATATGGATTTTTTGTTATGGCATTCAGCAGCCATTTAGCTCTCAATTTTCTGCGCACTTCCTTGTCTATTTCGCGTTCAAGATTAAGAAAACCTTTTTCAGTTGATACTTTCAAAGATTGATAATCAATTCCAAAAATTTGCTTATAGGCAACACAATCTCCACCAAGTTTGGTTTTTTGAAGGTCAAAACCCGGAGAAAATACCGAAAAAGAAATTACAATATTTTTCAAGTTTTTCATTTTGTTGTTTGCAAACCTGTATAACTGATAGGAATTATAAAGGTCTTGCGAAGAAATGGTGAGATTTACCCCCCCCCCGCACCATCCAAAAAACATATGCGATGACCCCAAAATCAAGGTATCTGATTTTTGGTAATTTTTTTCAAATTTTATTTTTGCCATTAATATGTATTTCAAATCCGGACACGCCACATTTTGTGCTTTTTTGTTTTTGTCCATAAATTCCCTCCAAAATTAAGTTTCATATTGCTTTTTTATAATTTTTCATAAAATTTTCATATTTTTTCACTTTTTTTGCGTTTTTTTTGCGTATTTTTTGCGTTTTTTTTAATTTTTCAGTTCGTCTGGAATTTTGTTTGCAATCGAGCGATTTTCAAATCGCTCATCATTTGTAACTTCTTTTATAACTTTTATAAACTCTGGCAAATCTACTTCTTCGTTTTCGCTGCCAAGTTCAATTTCGCAAATTGCACGGTTTTTTGCAAAAGGATATATATCTATTTCATAATA
>CANRMV010000048.1 GCA_947631875.1 uncultured Clostridia bacterium | reverse complement strand
TGCTTGTGAAAAGATTGGCCCACCAGAATGCTATTTGAACATATCGCATGCAATCATATATTTGTGCGAAGCGGAGAAGTCAAACAGTGTGGTTAAGGCAATGAACATGGCAATGGCAGATGCTGAAAATGCACGTGAGGACAATGTTCCAAACCATTTAAAAAATCATCCAAGCACAAACAGTGACGGGCATGGAAAATATAAATATCCACATGATTATGGGGGATACACAGAGCAACAATATATGCCCGACCATTTAAAAGACAAAATTTATTATATGCCAAGCGAGAATGGAAGAGAGAAAAATTTAATAAGAAAAAAATTCGCAAAAAATGGCTTTAAAATTAAAAAATAATTGTTTTTTCAAATATTTTTCCATTCGAAAAATAGGGACAAAAAAATATTTTGCGATTTTTAATTATTTTGAATGAAAAAAGGAGACAAAATTATGTTTGGAAGAAGAGCAGATGGGGTGAAAGTTAAGGATTTGCCGATTATTGATAAGGCTATGCCATATTTCATGCCACAGAGGATTGACGCAGTGAATTTGTATGAACAGGCTGTGGATTGTGACCCGATTGATAAGTTTATTTTGGAGCAGAAAAAAGTTTCGGGCATTCATTACACTTACACCGAAATTTTGATGGCTGCGGCAATTAGGATGTTGTATCAAAGGCCAAAAACAAACAGATTTATAAACAACTGCGTTGTGTATCAAAGGAAATATGTTTCGGTTTCAATCAGTGTTAAGAAAAAACTTACTGACGATGGCGAAGAGATGACCTTGAAAATGTTTTTCACAGGGCGTGAAAGTTTGCCAGAAGTGAAAAAGATTTTTGATGATGAAGTTCAAAAAAATGTTTTGGCAGCGCCAGAAACACATGGCACAACAAAAACAGCAGGATTTTTGTGTCACTTGCCAGGCTTTTTGTTTAAGTTTGCAATGGCTTGTTTGCGTTTTGGCGACAATCATGGGCTTCTTCCAAGAAAACTTTTGGATGTCAGCCCATTCCACACAAGCATTTTTGTGGCTGACCTTAAAAGCATACATCTTGATGCACTTTTCCATCACCTTTACAACTTTGGAAACACCACAATTTTTGGCACACTTGGAAAGGTGTATTATGAGCCGGTTGCTGACCGCGCGGGGAATGTTGAAGTTAAGAAAATGGTGAAAACTAAGTTTTCTCTTGATGAAAGAGTTTGTGACGGGCTTTATTATTCAAACAGCCTAAAACTTTTGAAATCATTTTTGGACAATCCAAATCTTTTGCTTGAACCTCTTCCAGAGCCAGAACTCACAGGAAAGGCTTTGAAGAAAAAGCAAAAGCAAGACAAGAAAAAAGCGAAGAAAGAGAAGAAAGAAAAGCAAAACAAAAAATAAAGGCGGGCGGGTTTTCCGCTTTTTTATTGCCAAATTGGAAGTGAAATTTTTATAATTGAAAGAGAATGTTTTTATAAGCGTTTTTGTTAAGGGAATGTTTTTTAATGAAATTTTTAATAACTGAAATTTTGAATTTTTTTGAAGGGGGATTATCCCTTTTTTTAAGTGACGGCAAAGTGACGGCGAAATTCGACAAATTTTGTAAATTATTGTAAAATTTCGAAAAAATTGACATAAAATGTTGACTAAAAAAGGCCTCTAAACTATAATCGTTTTTGTTTACAGAGGAGGTCTAATGAAAGATAAAAACAATATTATTTGGACAAAGACAATTTTGTCGGTTTATCGCTATTTAGAGAGGATTGCGGGAGCAATAGATAAAATTATTTTGCAAAGCGGGCTGGGCTGCCAAAATGTTTCAACACAGAATTATTTTCTTAATAATACATATGCTGTTTCGCAAAAAATCATTGATTTATCTGAAAGAAAGGTGATCTTAATCAATTTGAAAATTTTGATTGAGGACACTTTAAGAGAAATCCCTAAAAAAGATGCCGAAATTTTGATTTTAAGATTTTTTGATGGGAAAAAAGTTAAGGACCTTTGCGAGTTGAAAAATCTTAGCATGCGAACTGCTTTTAGGAAAATTGACAGCGCTGTTTTGAGTTTTACAAGTGCGCTTATAATAAAAGGTTATGACACTTGTAAATTGGAAAATATGCTTGAAAGCGAGGCATGGATTAAAAATGTTTATATTAGGTTTTCCTCCAAAAATGTTGATGAAATCCAACTTTCAAAAGTTTTCTTGGCTAAGGCTGTGACACTTAATCAAAGTTCGTTTTCGTCAAATTCAAAATAATCGCCGTGCCTAATTTTCTTTTGTTTGTGCTTTATGGATTTTTGCTTTGCTTTGCTAAGTTGCATTATTTTTGATGGCTTGATTAAAAAATACAAAATAAGCACGCTTGGAATTGCTATTGCAAACACAAGCAAAATTTTTGTGCCAGTGGAGAGGGCTTGAAACTGATTTGTTGTTGAAGCGATCAGCATTTCTTCGGTTACAATATTAAATCTTTCTGTGTTTGGCTCAAAGTTTTTTAAGGGGTTGTTGTATATAAATTGGGAAAAAACATATCCGCTAAGCGTTTTGCCTTCCACATTCGCTTTAACATAATACCATGTGCAGTTGTCCTCTGTTAGATATTCCCCAGATTTTATTCCGTAATATTCCAAAGACACATTCCTGTTCAGTTTATCGGTTAGAACGGCGGAAGAGGAGGATGCTTCTTCATACAAATTGGCAAAAACCACGCTGAAATTTTGTTTATAATAAGCGTTTTTTGGCGTGCCATTCATAAGTGAAACATCTTTCTTTTTAACATATCCGCTTACACCATTATAGGACACTTGGAAAAAATTGCCGCTTGAACTTTCAACAAGCACAAAATATGACAGAGGGATTTCAAACAAGACATTTGCCTCATTTGGAAAAGAATATAGGTAAACGCCCGAGCCTTCAACTTTTGCATAATAAGAGGTTTGAGCAAAAGCGACTTTTGTTGGAGTTAAATTGAAAGCCAAAAATAAGGCTAAAATTGTGAGGATTATTTTTTCGTTAAACAAAACAAATTTTTTCATGCTTTCATTTTAGAGCATAAATTTTTTGAGGCAGTAGTAGAATTATGTCTATTTATTGCCTTTTTTATTTCATTTTGTTGAGAGGGAGCCCTTATGGAAATTGTGAAGGATATTTTAAGAATTGAACGCGAGATTGACACCCGCTATAATGCAAACAAATTAAATTTTTACAATAAAAAGAAAAAACACAAAAAACAAATTGCTTTTCACAAAAATAAACATCGAAACCGTTGGGTTTTTGGCGGAAACCGCTCGGGGAAAACTGAATGCGGGGCGGTGGAAGTGGTTTATCTTGCAACGGGGTTGCATCCGTATAAGAAAAACAAGGTGACAGAAGGCTGGGTTGTCAGTTTGTCGCGGAGCGTTCAAAGAGATGTGGCGCAAAGAAAAATTTTGCAATATTTGCCCGAAAATATGATTGAAAAAATTGTTATGGTCAGTGGCGGACAGGATAGTGCTGAAAACGGGATTATTGATTTTATTTTGGTCAAAAGTGCGGTTGGTGGAACAAGCAAAATAGGTTTTCGAAGTTGTGACCAAGGCAGAGAAAAATTTCAAGGTACAAGCCTAGACTATGTTTGGTTTGACGAAGAGCCACCTTTTGACATCTATCTCGAATGCAAAATGCGTGTTATGGACAGGTGCGGCGAAATTTTTGGAACTATGACACCGCTTAAAGGGCTGACATGGGTTTATAACACCATCTATTTGAACGACAAAGCGGACAAAGAAGTTTGGTGTGAAACTATGGAGTGGGCGGACAATCCATTTCTTTCAAAAAAAGAGATTGAAAATATGACAAAAACCATGTCGGCGGAAGAAATTGAAAGCCGTCGCTATGGACATTTTATGCAAAATGGTGGGCTGGTTTACAACGAATTTGACGAGAACATTCATGTTATTGACCCATTTCCAATTCCCGAAGATTGGCAGGACAACATTTCCATTGATCCCGGCCTTCACAATCCACTTTCCGCACACTTTTATGCGGTGGATTTTGACGGAAATGTTTATGTTGTGGCCGAGCATTATGCAAGCGGGCAAACGGTGGAATATCATTCGGCAAAAATAAAGGAAATTGCAGAAAGGTTGCATTGGAAAAAGGATAGCAGAGGCTTTTTGCATGCACTTATTGACAGTGCAGCGGGGCAAAGAACGCTTGCAAGCGAGAAAAATGTGGTGGAACTTTTTTATGACAATCAAATTTTAACCAATCCAAAAGTTAACAAGGACCTTTTTGCAGGAATTTCTGTTGTGAAATCATATCTGAAAACCGCTGACGGGCGGCATAGGCTCTTTATTTTTAAAAACTGCGTCAATCTTATCAGAGAAATTAAAAATTATTGGTGGGGAGATGATGATGTGCCACTTAAAAAAGATGACCACTGCCTCGACGAACTTAGATATTATTTGATGACAAAACCGCTCAACAATCCGCCTGTGAAGAAAAACGAAATTCAAAAAGACAAAGAAAAAATGATAAAAAAATTAAAAAACCAAAAAAGAAAAATTATTTTATAAATAATTTGCAAATATGTTTGGAAAAATAAGATTGAATTTGGTAAAATAAGGCTATGAAAAAGAAATTTTGTTTTGTTTTCTTAATTTTGGCTTGTTTTGTGCTTGCCGGCTTTGGCGGGATTTTTCCTAATGTGGCTTTTGCAGAAGAAGCAACGTCAACCGCTGCGGGAACAGGAGAATTGGTGATTGAAGGGAACAACGCATTGGACACCTTCAAAAATCTTTTTGCGGGGGATACTTTTAACAACTATGCAAAAATTACGCTTAATTGTGACATTACCTTAACCGAGCCTTTAACAAGCACTTTGGGAACGGAAACCACACCATTTAGTGGCGTTTTCAATGGGCGCGGGCACACAATAAGCGGACTGAACGTGGATGGCAGCAGCGATTTGGCTTATGCAGGGCTTTTTGGCGTGACAGATGGCGCAACAATCAAGAACTTAAAACTTTCTGGCAGCATTTCTTTGAAAACTAAACCGGGTTACTCGGCATATATGGGCGCTTTGGTGGGGCTTGCAAAAAACACAACCATTGAAAATGTGGATGTTGAAGCAAATGCTTTGAATTTTAACAACACTTCATTTGACAAAAATTTGAGTTTTGGAATTTTGGCTGGGGGAATGGTGTCCTCTTCTGCCAACAAAGTTATTTGCAGAACAGGCTCACTTGGAAATTATCAAATAAACAACAACAGATACAAAGAAATTGTGTTTGGCGGAGTGACGGGAAAACTTATCAGTTCTCAAATTCATTCAAGCATTGTTCAAACCACTGTGAATGTTAATGTGGGTGAAGATTTTAATGGGGATTTCAAATTTGGCGGCGTGGCAGGACAAACAAGTGACGGAACAACTGAAATTATTAATGTTGCAGAAAATAACACAATAAATTTTGTGAACAATGCTTTGCTTGATTGCGTGAAGGCGGGAGAGGTTGTTGGTGAAATTTCTTCTCCGTGCCCAAATCAAGGCAATATAAACAACATTTCTTACATACATTATAAAGACAACGCAAACCTTTATGTTTTTGGTGATCAAGGGCAGTATGATTATATGGACACAGTGCAAAAAAACTGCAATATAACCACCAACCAAAACAATGTTTTCAACACAAAAGAATATTATATAAACACATCTCTGTGGAATGCCGATTACATAGGAATTTGGGATTTTGACCATGATTGGCATGTTGCTGCTGGCAGAATTGAAAATCAAGCATTTTTGGAAAATTTGAAAGTGCAGTTGTCGGAAAATCTTAACAGTGAGGTTTTAACATATAAAACGCTTAAAATAAATGATGCCGTTCAAACAGGCAATGCAGGAAATGCGCCAGAACTTGCAAACGTTGAATTTAGATATGGCGACAAGATTGAAATTGGTTTTGCTTTCAATGAAGAAAGTTGGAACACCGGCACGGGAGCAATAAATCAGAGAATTATCCAATTTTATGATTTAAGAGAGTTGCAACTGACATCCAATTTTGATGTTTCTTCAACTTATCGCGGCACAATCGAAATGACTATGTCGAATGAAGCAATCAACAACATCAGTCTTTCAAGTGAGGGTGGTGAAGGTTATTCGATAACTCCAACAACAAATGTAGAAGGCAGAATTGATGGGTTCACTTTGACTATTGACAGTTTGTCAATATATTCAAGTGGGAATTACAACATAACAATGGACCCAAGAACATTCACAGCAACGCTTACAAGCAAACTTTTTGAAACAAAAGAGGGCGCAAGTGAAACCGAAGTGCCTGATGTTGAGCCGGGATATATCTACAATGCAAACGGAACTCCAACAACAAGGACAAGTTGGCAGGCGGACATTTCATATAAGGCGGACTACACGCCAACAGCACACACTGAAAGCGTAAGGCCATATTATGTTTTTGAAGCTTGGTATGTTGATGACGGAAGTGGAATAACTGCCAAAATTTCATCTTCACCAAATTTGGAATTGAAACTTGGTGCCGAATATGTTGTGAATGAGTCGCAATCATATTACATAACAGGCAACGTTAATATTTATGCAAAATACATAAAACAAAGCAGACAAATTTTCTTTTCAATAGACAACAGTTCAAGTAACAGCGGAATTGAAAAGGTTGTTGTTATAGACGGCAAAACAAGCCAAACTTTGCAGTATTCTGAATATTTGGCGGGTGGAACTGAGGCACAGTCACTTTACATCAACCAAAAAAGCGATTCAATCGAGATGGAAATTTATGTCAAACAGGGTTACAGTTTTGACACCAAATTTTTCTCTGAAAGAAACACCGTTCAAGGTGGCTATCAATGCGAATATGCCGACAACAATCAATCAGTGGTTGATGATTTTAAAGTATATCGCTTTGATTTTAGTGATTTAACTAAAAAGGATAATGTTGGCGAGAATCATTATGAAGCACTTGCAATTTTAATATCAACAAAAATTGAGGACAATTCCAACAATATGATGCTGTGGATTATTATCGGCAGTGTTAGCGGCGTGGTTTTGATTGGGTTAATCATTCTTATCATTGTTCTTGTTAAGAGAAGAGGCGGCGGTGGCGGCAAAAATTTCCGCACAGGCAAAAAAGTCTCTGCAAAAAACACTTATAAATCATCCAAAAAAGATTTTAAGCAAATGTATTTTTAGAACGCTGGGACAGACACCTCGTCACAAACTGCGCTAAGGGCTTGTTTTGTCCTGCGGACAAAAGCATCGCTTTAATGCTTGTTTGTTCCTTATCCCAAAAGCAACAAGTGCTTTTGGGAGTCCCGAAAATGTGCGGACACGGCTTTCAGCCTAACCGCTACTCCAATGGTTTCTCTTCCCAGTCCTCTTCCCTGTCGGTGATTTTTAATTTATGCTTGCCGGGCAAAGCCCTACGCTCGCAAAATTAAAAATTTTATTGTGAAATTCATTAATGTAAGGGAATTGTGCAAGGTTGAAAAAATAATAAAAAAGATAGTTATTTGACTATCTTTTTTTTTGAAATTCTTCCGCTTTGCGTCAGAATGACAGCGGTTATTTGTTACAAAGAACAATCATACATGATTTTCTTTTGCTAACTTTTCTTTCTCAACCATCCGTGATGGCAAATATTATTTGTTTTTGAGATTCTTCCGCTTTGCGTCAGAATGACAGCGGTTATTTATTACAAAGAACAATCATACATGATTTTCTTTTGCTAACTTTTCTTTCTCAACCATCCGTGATGGCAAATATTATTTGTTTTTGAGATTCTTCCGCTTTGCGTCAGAATGACAGCGGTTATTTATTACAAAGAACAATCATACATGATTTTCTTTTGCTAACTTTTCTTTCTCAACCATCCGTGATGGCAAATATTATTTG
>CANRMV010000047.1 GCA_947631875.1 uncultured Clostridia bacterium | reverse complement strand
TCACCAATCAGCCTTACTTCTTTGGCTGTGATTTGGTCGTTGATTAACAGTTCTTTAAAAATTGTCGTAATCTCCTTTATAAAAAATTTGGTAGGACAAGAAGCCCCACCAAATAATAAAAACCATGAAAATTTTTATAAATTTGTGACCAAATCAAAACGAAATTCGATTGGTGAGAAGGGAACTTCTACTTTCTTACTGCCATATATTAACACAAACAAACAAGCCTTGTCAACTGTTTTTTTTATTTTTTTTAAGTTTGTTGAAAATATTTTTCAAGAACATAATTGGCGTTGTTTCAAATATGCTTGCGGTTTTCATGACAATATTAACGCAATTTTCCACCGCATAGCCCTTCATTATTGCCTTGCCGAAGATGGTTAAGCCGGCAATTAAGGAACTCACAAGGCAAGTGACAATGAAGTATAGGTTGGAATTATATAAATGCATATTCACAACCAAACTCACCCCGCCTGCACCGCTTAAAATTCCACAGATGTCGCCCACAACATCTCCACAAAAGGAAGAAACTTTGTTTGTGTTTTTGCAAAAGTAAACCGCCGTGTTGTAACCTTTTTGATTTTTATACTTGTCCAGCCTCTTGTAATCCAGCGAAGTGACGGCAATGCCAATCATATCAAAAATGGCGCTGACAACGATAAAAAACACAATGACAAAAAGCGATAAGCACACGGGAAGCGAAGGAAACAAACTTTGTGACACCACGCTGAAAACTATTGAAAGTGCGATTGACAGCACAAAAATCCTTACAGACCAATTTAGATTGCTCTTTTTCATATATTGTATTATATTTTCAAGTTGGCTTGGTTATTATATTTTTTCAAGCGTTTTATTTTCCGCTTCCGTCTGTTCCTGCCAAATCTTTATCTGCATTTGAAAGTTTTTGAACAATTATATTGGAAAATGTTTCGTGCAGGCTGTAATCAATGTCTCTTTTTCTTTGATTTACATATTCCACTTTTTCAGTGTTCAATTTTTGTTTTGGAACGCCGATACTGCTTAAATTTTGCAATTCTTCTTGACTACAATAGATGTAAGTGGCGTTTATAACAAGCCCGGTTTCTGTTATGTAATCTGCGCTGCATCTTGATGAGCGAATCAATATGTCCTTAAAATTTTTTGAAGGTATTACGCAATGCAACACCTCGCTTAATTGTTTCATCCAATTTGTGAAAGATGAATGCGAATAATCTGCCCTAAGTAATTCAAGATTTTGAGGTTTTATGGTTGCTATGGTATCAAAGGTCAATTTTTTGTCATTTTGTTTAAGTTCATCAACGAAATCAACTATTCCATAATATAACTTTTTCGTTACTGTGCAAAATTTGACAAATTGGTCATCAAATAATGGTGAGTTATTTATTTTGCTCCACAGTTCATCTGGGATAATCATTTCTTTTCGTTCTGGGAAATAAGTTTGCACATATTTTGCGATTGACGCACACATAATGCTTACAGCCACATCCATTTTGGAAGGATATGAACGATATTGATCAAATCTAACTTTTCGCAAAATAGGTTTGGCAACTTCAAAGCCTTTGTTTGGTTCAAACATTGCGAAAATGTTGCTTAAAACTTTTCTTTTGTTTTCTTGTAGATACTTAAATGTTTCGTTTAATGGTCCATTTGAAAGAACTGAAAATTGGTCTTCCTTCAAATAACTGTAAGCAATATTAAGATTTTTTACGAAATTGCACATAAGGCTTAAATCTATGTTGAAAATCGCTTTGGTAAAAGTTTTATAACCATCAAGAAAATCTTGGGCAGAACATAATTTGTTGGCTGCGTTTTCTCCATTTTGTTCGTTACAAATATACATAAATCTTGTTAAAAGTTCAATAAATGGGTCATCATTATCTGCACATTCAATCTCTGCTTCACGCATGAGTTCTTCAATTCTTTCGTCAGTTATTGCATTTGCTCTTTCAAAAGAATTTTTTGGCTTTTGTGGCTCTTCTTTCACAAAGTCAAGTAAAGCCTGCAAAGTTGCCTCTGCCCTTTCTTTTTCATCGTGCGACAACTTTTTAAGTGCTGATTCCACATCTGAAAATTCTGGCGTGTTTGTGTTGCCTTCATCTTGATGTTTAATTGTTGCACTTCGAGTTCTAGGCTTTCTCTCTTTTTTCTGATTGTCATCCACAACATCATGCAATTTTTCAATGGCATCGTTCTCTTCAACTTTGCCAAAAAATTGTGCAGTGTTGGAAGCAATGTATGTTACCAAATCTTTTCCTTTTGGATTTTCTGCTTGAATGAATTTTGCGGCTTTAAAAATGTAATCAACATATTTTGGATTTGCGTTTAATATGTTGAAGTCGCCCATAAGCGCAAGTGCGTTTTCTGCGCCAACAGCCGAAAGCAAAACATCTTTAATGGTGTTTAGGCTTTCAATTTTTTCAGATTTTAAACCGTCTATTTTGTCAAGTTGTCTAAAATCATAACATATTTTTTCAACTTGCTTTTTCACATAATCTGGTTCAACATCAAGTCCTGTTTCTTCAACCAATTCGGTTAAAACAATGGTGTAAAATTCTTCAAAATCTCGTATCTTTTTAGGGTCACAAGAAACAATAGAAGGTTTTTTGATTATCTCTTGTGCAAATTCTGCTTTTGTCATATACCCCTTTTCCACAAATCTTTCTTGCAAAGCAGATATATTTTCGGCAACTGTCACAGGGGATTGAATTAAAACTGTTGGAAAACCTTTAAAAAACTCGGTCAAGTCTTTGCTTGTTGCCTTGTCATATGCCTTCAAGACTTCTCCAATCGTGTTGATTAAAGGTTGAACATTTTTTTGTCTATACAAACTTATAAGAGTTGAAACTTGCAAAACCTCTTGAATATCTTTCATTGAAAATAGTTTAAAGTTTTTTGGCTCAGCAGCACCCTCTTTGTAAAAAGGATTTTCATACTCTTGACCAACCATGCCGCTCAGCATAGTGTTGAATTTGTCAAGTTTCATGCCGTTTAGGTTTGTTAAAGTAACCCATTTTATTGGGTCAATTCCAAACAGTTTTGCTCGTTTTAAAATTGGATAAAAATCCTTTGGCAAAACAGTTTGATTAGTTTGAGTTTTGTTTATGATAAAATCAATAAGTTTTTTAACCATTTTGCGGGCTTCTTGACGCCTCTCAGAGATGTCAATGTATGACAAACGTTTTAAAAATTTCTTTTTGTCCTCTTCGGTGAAATTTGCAATTCTGTTAAAAATTTCCACTTTGCGTTCTTGGTCAGTTTGTCCAATAATTGGCTCATATCCAAGTTCTTTAAAAATTTGTGGACGAAAAATTAAGGCATACAGGCCTTTTTCATCAGAGAAAAACCTCTTGTTGTCCTCGTCAAGATTGGCAAGATTTTGAACAGTTTGGGAAATTTGTTCAATTTTTTCGTCAGGGCAGTTTGCAATAATCATGGATATGTATTGTCTTGTTTCTTCATCGGAAAGATGAAGGTTTTCCTCAAACAATTTCCTAAAATCTTCAACAAAAAGGCTTAACATTTCATTGTCTTTGCAAAAGTCGCCAATCTCATCCCATGAGAGTAAATCTTTTTTAGTGTATTTTATTTTTATTCTCTCTTTTTTGGCCATGAAAAAACCTCCATATATGTTTTCATTTTATCACACATATGGAGGTTTGTCAATACTAAATTTTTGACATAATTTGGTCTATTTCGTCCTGAATTATGCACTTTAATTCGGAAATAAGTTCTGGCAACTTCACAAAAAACTTTTCGCCGCTTTCCCGCATTGTTATTTCCGCTTCACCATTTGCAATGGTTTTTGGACTGATAACAACCCTGATTGGCACACCCATAAGTTCGCTGTCAGTAAGTTTTATTCCGGCAGAAACATTTCGTTCATCATAAAGCACTTCAATGCCGCTCTCTTGCATGCTTTTGTAGAACTCTTCTGCAACGGCGGAAACGTTTTCGTCATCCATTCTAAGAGGGCAAAGATGAACTTGCCATGGCGCAATCGTCATTGGCCAAACAAGGCCTTTTTCATCACCTTTTTCCTCAATTATGCTTGCAAGCGACCTTCCCACTCCAATTCCATAGCAGCCCATGATTGGCTCTCTTGCAACGCCGTCTGGCATGTTCACTTTCATTCCCATAGCCTTTGTGTAACGCGTGCCAAGTTGGAAGATGTTTCCAATTTCAATGCCTCTTGTGAGAGTTAACTTTTCGCCGCAATGAACGCAAGTTTGCCCCTCTTTAACAAGTGCAATGTCCACAAATTCAACATTTGGCAAATCTCTTTGCATAGAAACATTTTTGATGTGAAAATCTGCTTTATTTGCTCCCGTGACAAAACTTCCCAAATTTTTTAGGGATTTGTCAAAGAACACATGGCTGCCCTCTGGCAAGTTTAAATTCAGGCATCCAATATTTCCGGCTGGCAAACCAAATTTGTCGGTGTCCATGATTGAAAGTTCGCTGAGGACAAGTTTTTGGAGTTTCACTTCGTTGATTTCACAGTCCCCACGCAAAAATGCCACAACGGCACTGCCGTCAGTGTCGGCAGTGTAACAAACTGCTTTTGCTGTGTGAGTTTTGTCAGTTTCCAAAAAGGCGCAAACCTCATCAATAGAGTGTGCGTTTCCTGTGAAAACCTCCTCCATTTCGCCTGTTTCAGTGCTGTCGTTTTCCTCGCAAACGCTGACAGCAACTTCCATATTGCTTGAATAGTGGCATTTTGGGCAAATGACCAAACTGTCCTCGCCGGCAGGTGTGACAGCCATATATTCGTGCGAAACTTTGCCGCCCATCATGCCATTATCGCCCTCAACCACAACAAAATTTTTAAAGCCAATGCGTTTGTATATTCGAACATAGGCATCATAAACTTTTTTGTAATAAGATTCCAAATCTTCTTGCGTTGCGTGGAAAGAATAGGCATCTTTCATTGTGAATTCTCTTGCCCGAATAAGCCCGCCTCTTGCGCGTGGCTCATCGCGGAATTTTGTTTGAATTTGATAGACCATAAGAGGCAAATCCTCGTGGCTTGTCACATTGTTCATGGCAGTGAAAACAGCCGCCTCTTCATGGGTCATTCCAAGCACCATATCATGCCCGGCACGGTCTTTAAGGCGTGCCATTTCGCTTTTGATTGAACTGTATCTTCCGCTCATATCCCAAAGTTCACGAGGCATAACCACAGGAAACAGCACTTCCTGTCCGCCCACTTTGTTCATTTCGTCGCGGATGATGTCTTGTATTTTCAAACTAACCCTTTGCGCTGGTGGCAAAAGAGAAAAAATCCCTGCACTGATTTGCTTTATGTAGCCAGCACGCAAAAGCAAAATATGACTTTTAAGGTTCGCCCCGTTTGGAGTTTCCTTAACCCTTGTTCCAAGCAATTTTCCAAGTTTCATACTTCTTCCTCCTGTTCCAAATCTTTCTTGATTTGATAAAGTTTTCCTGTTGTTTTTTTAAGTTCTTCCTGTGCAAATTTTGAAAGTTCACTTGCCCTCTCAAAAAGTTTTTGAGCCTCAGCAAGCGGGAGGTTTCCGTTTTCAAGTTTAACAATTATTTCTTCAATTTCTTTTATCGCATCTTCATATGTCATTTTTTCTTCTCCTTAATTTCAGCCAAAATTTGACCGTCAATCATATTTATTTCAATTTCGCTTCCCAAAATTTCCGACAATTTTGAAATAGGCTTTCCTTTTTCCTCTATTTTAGCATATCCCAGCCGCAAAATGTCAAGCGGATTGAGTTTGTCAAGGCGTGCAAGTTTAAGTTTTAATTCAAAGTCGGCTTTTGTGACAAAATTTTCCAATTTTCCGCCCAGCGCCACTTTAAGTTTTTCAAGTTTTGTTTGCCTATCCTCACAAAAATCTTCCATGAAACTCACAAGCAGCCTTTTGTCGTTTTGAAATTGGAAATTTTTGTCTGCAACATAGTCATCAAGAAGCCTCGAAACCCTGCCAACATCTTTTTTGAGAGTGGCAAACACATTTTTTGTGTCCTTTGTTAAAAGTTCCGCAGCCGCACTTGGCGTTGGCGCGCGAAGGTCAGAAACAAAGTCAATTATTGTGAAGTCCGTTTCATGCCCCACAGCCGAAACAATGGGCTTTTGACTCTCAAAAGTTGCCCTTGCCACAATTTCGGTGTTATATGCCGAAAGGTCCTCCAAACTGCCGCCACCTCTTGCAACCACAACCACATCAATTCCGTCATAGTGTGAAAAAAATTGGATGCCTTTTGCAATTTCGTTTTCAGCGCCATTGCCCTGAACTTTTGTGTCATACAAAACAATGTCAATTTGCGGGTCTCTTCGCCAAGACACATTTTTTATGTCTTGAATAACTGCTCCGTCTTTTGATGTCACAACTCCAATTCTTTTCACCACGCTGGGGATTTGTTTTTTGTGTGCAACATCAAAAAGCCCTTCTTTTTCAAGTTTGTTTTTAAGTTCAACAAAGCGTTGATACAAAATGCCTTCGCCATAGGGCTCAACTTTGCTCACAACAAAATTAAAACGCCCAGACTTTGTGTAGAAGTTTGGAGAGCCCGTTAAAACAACTTGTTTACCTTCGCTCACATCGTCCATAATTTGCGGCAAAAAAGTGACACAAGGCAAAGTGCTTTCCTCGTCTTTAAGTGAAAAATATGTTGCTTGTTTGCTTTTTGAAATGCCAAAAACTTCTCCAACAATTTTGATGTTATGGAGAAGTTCCTCGCTGTTAAAGATGTCCTTAACAATGTTATTGAATTTTGTAACAGTTATAATATAATTAGCCATTTTCGTTTAGTATTGCCGACAGCACTCCATTTATAAATTTTTTGGATTTTTCGGTGCTGTATAGTTTTGAAAGTTCCAAAGCCTCGTTAATTGCAACCGCTTTTGGTGTGTTGCAATACAAAATTTCGGTCAAAGCAAGATAAATAAGCGCAAGGTCAATCTTGAAAACTCGGTTATACTCAAAATTTTTAAGATGTTTTTCAATTTGATTTTTAAGTTCGTCTTTGTGAGCGTTAAAACTTTCCATAATCAAATTGAAAAATTGTTCATCTTCCTCTTTTTTGAGATTGGTTAAATTTTCTTTTGAAAGAAATGGGTCACATTCATGAAACAATCCTTCAAAAATAAGTTTAAAGGCATTTTCTCTTGCATTTTTACGCATCTTGAACCTCTGCATCGCATTCCACTTGCAAAACATGGATGTTTATTTTAAGTGGCTTTAATGCCACCATTGTTGCAAGCGAATTTCTTATGTTTTCTTGCACGCGATAGGCAATGTCTGGCACGCTGACACCAATGTAAACATTGATGTAAACATCAACCGTGAGCGCTCCGTTTTTTTCAAACTTAATTTCAACACCGTCATCATATTTGTTGAAAAGTTTTTTAAACCACGGGCGGCTTGAATTGGTGACGCTTTGCACCCCGTTTATTTCTTTGGCTGCAAGATTTATGATTGAAACCAATATTTTTCTGTCAAGCGTAATTTTTCCGTTGTTTGCTTGTTGTGTTTTTGTTGCCATTTTTTGATGCTCCTTAAAGTATATAACTTATTTTAGCACATTTTAAAGAGATTTGCAAACTATTGCACAGAAAATATTACAATATTTCTCACTTGTGTTTTAAGTTCGTCAACAATGATGGCACAAATCTTGTCCACTTCATTTTGTGTGAGGCTTAAAGCCTTAACAACCACATTGATTTTGTTGTCGGTTATTGAAATCACGCAATCGGAATATCCTTGTGCGCGGATAAGCCCCTCAACAACAACTTCTTTTTCCATTTTTTTCATCAAATCCAATTTTGCATCTTCTGCTGCTTTTTTGGCTGTTTCAGAGGACGAGGCACTGTCTATTATTGCATCATAATACAAAAGTTCTTGGTCGCGAGTGGAAGATCTGTCATTTCTAAAAGACGAAAAATAACTT
>CANRMV010000046.1 GCA_947631875.1 uncultured Clostridia bacterium | reverse complement strand
AAAAAAGATATTTCTGCCTTGAATTAAACAGCCCCACGCCAAACCAACCGCCATTGCCCAGCCCGTATAAAGATTGAATGAGTTGAAAGCCTTCACCCTGTGGCGTTGCCCATGGGTCGATAAACGCAAACAACCTCTTCAAGCGATATGGTTCAAGAAAAATTAGGATTGGCACAGCACAAGCCCCCACGCCAGAAAACATAAGCGTGTGCTTTTTGCTCATTCCGCCCAAGATAAGCATAAAAAACGTCACAAGAGCCAAACACATTGTAACGCTCATTGAAGGCTCGATAATCACAAGCAAACACAAAACGCCAGCCACCGCAAGCGGAACAATAAGCCCTTTAAAAGTTTTTATTTTTTCATGATTTTCAGACAAAAAACATGCCAAAAATAACACCAAAGCAAACTTTGCCACTTCCGAAGGTTGAATGGAAATCCCCAAAATTCTCACCCAGCGATTTGCCCCATAACTTTGCACGCCAAGACCAGGAATAAACACCATGACAAGCAAAACAATGCTGCCAATAAGAATGTAATACTTAAACTTTTTCAACAGGTGATAATCAAAAAATGCAAAGAAAAACATGGCAAAAACGCCAAGCACAACCCCAAAAATTTGTTTGTATAAAAAGAAAAATTGGTTGTGATAATGATAGTTTGCCGAATAACTGCTTGCACTGTAAACCATAATGCAGCCAAAAACAACAAGAGAAAGCACAAGCAAAACAACATAAATTTCCCTTCTTGAAAACTTGTTTTTCATAACCCAAGCACCAGCCCTTTAAAACGCTCCCCCCTTTCGGCATAAGACGAAAATTCATCAAAACTTGAACAAGCAGGACTTAATATGCAAAAATCACCACTTTCACAATTATTGACGCACCACAAAACTGCATCGTCAAACTTTTCAAAACTTATCGCATCATAGCCAAATTTTTTTGCACTTTCAAAAATCTTATTGCTCTCTTCGCCAAAGCAAACAACTTTTTTTAAAGAAAATTTTAAAGAGAAAAAATCGTCATAATTTATCTCTTTCCCATGCCCGCCCATAAGCAAAAAAATTGGCTTGTCAGAGAAGGCCTCAACGCAGGCAACAGTTGATGCAACATTTGTGGCTTTGCTGTCATCAACATAGGTCACCCCACTCATTTCCCCCAAAATTTCCATTCGATGCGATGCCGGAGTGAAGTTTGTGACAGCATCAAAAATTGCATTTTCGCTCACTTTAAAATGTGAACATATGGCAACACTTGCAAGCACATTTTCCAAATTCTTTTCACCTTTAAGCGGAATATCTTTCACATCTAAAACATTTTTTTTGTTAACAAAAATTGCACTTTTCCACAAAAAAACACCTTTTTTCAGCCTATTTTTTGAAAAAAACTCGGTTTTTTTGTGAATTTTTAACAATTTTGTGGTTTCATCGTCAAAATTCAAAATTAAGGTGTCACGCAATTTCATGTTTTTTGCTATTCTACTTTTAACCTCAACATACTCCCCAAAACTGCCATGCCTGTCCAAATGGTCAGGCTTCAAATTCAAAATGCAAGCAATCTGTGGATGAAAAAAATTGGTTGTTTCAAGTTGAAAATTGCTCACTTCGCAAACCGTCACACTGTCCTTTGTGGTTTCTTCACACACCGCCGAAAATGGAAGTCCAATGTTTCCACACAAAAAAGTTTTATAGCCTGCCGCACGCAAAATTTTGTTTGTTAACATGCTAACTGTGGTCTTTCCATTCGTGCCTGTTATGGCAACAATTTTTCCTTTGCTGAAAAAATATGCAAGGTCAAGTTCGCTGAAAATTGGAATTTTTCTTTCTCTAAAATTTTCCAAAAGCGAATTGCCAATGCACTTAATGCCAGGACTAATTACAACAAAATCATAGTCCTGTTTTTGCGGCTCTCTTTCAAAGCCAACATATTCCCTAAAAGCCAAATTGTCATCAAAAAAACTCACATGCGCTTTGTGTTTTCTCAAAAGATTTATGGCTGCTCGTCCACTGTCGCCAAGCCCATACACCAAAACATTTTTGTTCTTAACTTTCATAATCCTGCCTTTGGCTAAATTCCAGCGGCAAGAACTCCTGCAAGAACCCCAACGCAAACTGCCGCAGTTATTACTATATATACTACAACAATTCTGTTTTCATGCACTCCCTTTTTCTCAAAATGATGATGAAGTGGTGCCATCAAAAACACTCGCTTTTTGGTGCGCTTGTAATGCAACACTTGAATGATGTCCGACAGCGCAGAAAGCACAAACATGATGCCCATAATTGGCAAAAGCAGTTCTAATCCAGACAAAACGGCGGTTATGCCAATAAAGCCGCCAAGTGCAAGCGAGCCGGTGTCACCCATAAAAATTTTTGCAGGGAAGCAGTTGAAAATCAAAAAGCCCAAAAGCGCCCCGCTCATGCCAAAACAAAGCATAGCCATGTTTTGATATTCAGCAAGGCCAAAACACGCCAAAATAATTCCAAACACAAGACAATAAACAAAACAAACCCCACCAGCCAGCCCGTCCAAGCCGTCTGTGAGGTTAACACTGTTCACAGTTGCCACCATAACCAAAATTATGAGAGGTATAACCGCCCACCCGATGTCAAATTCAAGCCCAAAAAATCTCAGTGTTGTGTAGCCCGACATATAGCAAAACGCAGCAATCACAAGTGCAATGCCAACTTGTCCAACAATTTTTTGATATGGTTTAAGCCCTTCATTGTGATGATTGTGAATTTTCAAAAAATCGTCCAAAAATCCCAAAAGTGCATAACAAAAAGTCACAGCAAGCGTAAACCACGCCAAAAAGGCATTGTATTTAAGCATAAAACAGGCGGAAAAAAGCGTTGTCAAAAGAAAAATCAGCCCGCCCATTGTTGGCGTTCCTTCCTTAGACTTGTGCTTGTCCACATATTGCAAAATGCTTTGTGAGGCTTTTAACTTTTTGCAAATCATAAGCACCACAGGCGCTATGAGCGTGGCAAAACAAAGGCTAAAAAGCCCACATATCAAAAATCTTATCGTCATGACAACTCCTTGTAACCACCTTTGGTCGAATTGCTGTAAGAATAAATCACGTCATAATCATTATATGGATATTTTTGCCCTTTTATTTCTTGATATTTCTCTGCGCCCTTGCCAGCAATCACAACAATGTCGCCCGGCCTAGCCAAAGAAATCATTTTAATTATTGCAACTCTTCTGTCTGGTTCAACAAAATGGCCTTTTTTCATGCCGCTTTCAATCTCTTTAATTATGTCCATCTCTTCCTCAAAGCGAGGGTTGTCGTCTGTCAAACACACAAAATCGGCAAAATTTTCGGCAATTCTGCCCATCTTTCCACGCTTATCCCTGTCCCGATTTCCGCCGCATCCAAAAACAACAAAAACCTTTTTATCAGTAAGACTTTTGGCAGTTGTTAAAACATTCATAAGGCTGTCTGGCGAATGCGCATAGTCCACTACAACAAATTTCCCGTCAACATTAAACACATTAAACCTTCCCTCAACAGGATTTATAAAATTCATGCCAAGTGCAAGTTCTTTGCTGTTAAGGCCAAGACATTTGCAAACTGCAAGAGCGGCAAGCGAGTTGTAAACGTTATATTTTCCAATCAAATTTGTTTTTATATCCACAACTTCATCACAAACATTGGCAACAAATCGCGTGCCTGTCATCGAACACAAAATGTCAATCGCAAAGGTGTCGCTTGGGCTTAAAATTCCATAAGTTTGATAAGGCACTCTGCATTTTGGCAAAAAATTAAAAGCATTGTTGTCATCAGAGCAGATAATCGCTCTTTTCATATGCTCTTTTGTGAAAAAGGAAAGTTTTGTTTGTGCATAAGCATCAAATGTTTTGAAATAATCCAAGTGGTCTTGCGTGATGTTGGTCAAAACTCCAATTTCAAACTTAATCCCATCAATTCTTTTTTGCTCAATGGCGTGTGCAGAAACCTCCATAACCACATATTCCACACCCGCATCGCTCATATCCTTAAAAGTTTTGTGCAGAAAATCGGCATCCGGCGTTGTGAGCGGGCAGTCATAAGTTTTTCCGCCATAAACCACTCCGCTTGTGCCAATTATTCCCACCTTTTTTCCATTGCGTTTAAGCATTTCGGCAATTATATAAGAGGTTGTTGTTTTGCCATTTGTTCCCGTTATGCCAACAATTTTCAAAGTATCGCAAACTCTGTTATAAAACGCTGCGCACGCTTTGGCAAACATCCCGCGAGGGTCATTCGTTTTCAAGATGCGTTCATTTTGAAAATCGAAATGGGAAAAACATACAGCGGCGCCATTTTTTAAGGCTGCTTCACACCTTTCAAATGCGGTGGCTTTATCCTTTGAGAAACAAAAGAAAGCATCATTTTTCTTTACTTTCTCATGCTCTCTGCAAACGTTTGAAATTTCCAAATCTCCAAAATTTTTGACGTTTTTAACAAGATTTTTTAATTGCATAACTGCCTCCCAATTAAAATATAAAGTATTTTAATATATGCCAATGCAAATTCAGCCACCGTGACAAAATTAGTGAAATTTTGACAAAAATCACATCACTTTTTCACGCTTTCCGAAAAATCTTGAAAAACTCTAATCGCGTCGCTGTCAAAAGTGGTTATGAGGTTTTGCTTTTCCTCCATATCCTCTTCGCCCTGCGACAAAATTGAGTTTAAAATTTCTTCAAATTTTATTTCCTTAAACAAATAAAACGCAAGCGAGCCAGGAATTGTGTTCACTTCGTTCACAAAAAGCGTTTTTGTGCTTTCATCAAACAGAAAATCCACCCGCACAACACCTTTGCAGTCCAAAATTTCAAAAACTTTTTCCGTTAGCGCCTGAATTTTCTTGGCAAGCCCTCTTTCCACCTCTTTGCTTGTTCCTCCACGCTGAATATATTTGTTTTCAAAGGTGAAAATTTCATCTTTTTTGGTCACTTCCATAACACTTGAAACAATGTGCTCGCCGTGATAACAAAAGCAAGCGCAATTAAACTCGCGCAAATTTTCCACCAATTTTTCAACCAAAACTTTGGTGTCAAAAGAAAAGGCAAGTTCCACAGCCTTATCAAATTCGCTTTCGTTGTGGCACACCGAAATTCCAATGCTGCTGCCAAGATTTGCAGGTTTTACAATAAGTGGAAATTTGATGGCTTTCAAAACTTTCGCTTTATCATATGAGCATTTGTTAAAATGAACATATTCCGGAATTTGAATGTTATTTGCCTTCAAAATGTCTTTCATAATCACTTTATCCATGCACACGGAAGCCGACATCACGCCGGAAGAAGAATGCGGCACTTCGCATGCTTCAAAAATTCCAGAGAGGCAACCGTCCTCGCCCACTCGCCCATGACAGCAGTTAAGCACCACCCCAACATCACAGTAATGGACAAATTTGTTTTTCTTTTTGGCAAGCAAAATTTTTTCGCCCAAAATAAAAGTCACTTGCTTTGCGTTTTTAACGTATTTCCTAAAATTTTGATAAATATTCAAATCAGACAAGTTGTCGCCAACCCACCAAATGCCATTTTTGTCTATGTAAACCAAAATTGGCTCATAAACTTTTGGCAAAAACCTCACTGCTTGCAGTGCAGTAATCACCGAGATGTCATGCTCAACACTTTTCCCACCATAAACAACCAAACATTTTTTTCTCATAAAAACTCCTATGAGAATATATGATTTTTTGTGCTTTATGGTGTTACTTTTCTTTTAGAAAAAAGAAAAGTAACCAAAAGAAAATCAAATATTTTTTTGTTAGTAAAAAAGCAACCATATAATAAAAAAAAGACAAACCTTTTGGTCTGCCTTATTTTAACTTACATCTTACATCCCGCCTCTGCCGTCTGTGGTTTTTGTTGTTACACCAGGCTTATGTGTTTCAGTTGGAGTAGCACCTTTTGATTTTGTTTCTTCTGCCATTAAATCTCTCATTGCTCCATCTTTCGCCTTAACATACAGATGTTCCAAAGGACATCCCTTAAAAACCAAGTCCTCTTTTATTGATGAAAGCAAATGCTCTGGAATTGTTGCACTTTTTAAGTGGTTACACCACAAAAACGCACCCTGTCCCAAAGACTTCACGCTATCTGGAATTGTTATTTTTATTAAACCGCTAAACTCAAATACAAAAGAACTCAACTGCACGCCATCTGGCAATGTTATTTCCTTTAAATTGGGGCAATGAGAAAATGCTGCATACCCTATTGAAGTTACTTCATTTGGGATCTTTACACTTTTTAAACTTGGGCACTCAGCAAATGCCAAATTGCCTATCGCGGTAACTCCACTTGGAATTGTTATGCTTGTTAACTTATCCAAATATGCAAAAGCCAAAGTACCTATTTCAGTAACCCCTTCCCAAAATTCTTCTGGATTTGAATTAAGCAACTTTAAGTCTTGTTCTGAAACACCTTTTAAAACACCATTTTCTTTTTTCATTTTCTTTCCTTTTAAACAAAGTTCATTATAACATAAGATATATGCTTTGTCAACACTAAAAAAAACAAAAAAGACAGGCCGTTTGGTCTATCTTTTTTAATATTTCGAATATCTTCTTTTCGTCTTCTCTTTTATTTGTTAGTCATTTTTCTTGTTGCCGAAAAGCACGGCTTCCAATTCTTCAAAAGTTTCATCAATCCAATCACAAAGTTCTTTGTTTGTCATAACCCCTCCTTATCTTATCCTATCAATAGATTTATCCATTTTTCTATTTGCAGCCTTCTGCTTTCTTGCTGCCTCTCTGCGCTCTTTCACATCTTTTCTTGCTTGAGCTTTTGCTGCTTTGCAGCTTGACATAACTTTCAAAACATCGTCCTGAACCTCTTCGCGCTCATCATCTGTTGTACACTTTTCTGCTTTTGCTTTCAACCCGCTTCTCACAATTGCGAGGCACTTTTTGAGACCAACCTTATATTGTTTTTCAAAAAGTCGTATAGGTAATTCCAAAAACCATTTTGGATCCTCAAAAAGTTTTTGTTTAAGTTCCTCAATTTTGTCAATTTCACATAAAACCGAACAAAGATACATAGAGCTGTCGGCATAAGTTTCATAAGGAACCCCGATGAAAGGAATATCCTCTACACTTGATTCCTTTCCATAAAAATCAACACTAGTAATAGCACCATCTTTTTCTACTCCAACAAGACAAAAACTATCGCCAAACTTTTTAAGCTCAAGATTTTTATTGACATACTTTAAAGGATTATCAACCTTTGCACACCCCATAGAACCATTTTCTTTAGTAACAACTAACAAATTATCAAAAACCTCATAATTATCAGACGACTTAATGTAAACATTCTGCCAGCCTATATGCAAATTATGGCTCTCACCAGCTAAAATTGGAGCGACCAACATCCTTTTACCATAATCAAGATTTATTAAAAGACATCCATTATCTCTTAAGCTTTTCTCTTTAGGGACACGAATATAGTCTGGGTCAAAAAGTGATGCTTGGTGCATGAATATCCTAGCAAAAGACTCTACAAATTCTTGTGGACATCCGTCGGTTTTGAATCTTCCATGCTCAATATCAGACACAAGAAACATTTTTTCGATTTCTGAATTTCTTAAAAGCCCCTCTGAAATAATACCTAAAGACTTTACGACTTGCAATACCGCGTCTTTTTCAGCGTCGGACCCTTTATAATCATTCAGCAAATATTGTCTAAACCACTTTCCAAACGCTTCAAGATCGTCATTCAGTTCTTTCATTTTTGGTATGATTACTTGTATTGCCTCTTTCACTTTAGGCGCTTCAAGTTTTTGTATGATTTTTTGTGCATATTCTGTCGCATCTTGTGTAATTTCTTGTTTTAATTTATCATCCATCTTTTCCTCTCCTTTTAATTTACCCTATTGTAACATGGGGGGGGGGATTTGTCAATACTTTTTTGAAAATTTTTTAAAAAACCT
>CANRMV010000045.1 GCA_947631875.1 uncultured Clostridia bacterium | reverse complement strand
CCAGCTAATAAGCACGGCGTTACTGCCATTGCAAATGCTTATTGTTGATAAGTGGCAGGCGCACTCAGAAAAGAAGAAAGAACAGCAAAAGGTCGAAGTAGTAGATTACAGAAGAAAATTTTAAGGAGGGGAAAATATGTTATCAGCGGAAGGCGTAGGAAAGACAATTGAAAAGGCGATTGAAAGTGCCTTGGCAGAACTCAAAGCACCTCGAGAAGATGTTGATATTAAAATTTTAAGCGAGGGCGGACTTTTTAAAAAAGCCAGAGTTGTTGTAACAATTTCAGATGATGCAAAAGAAAAATACTTAAAGCGAGAAAAGACTAGAGAAAAAGAAAAGGTTAATGAAGATATTGAAAAGACCTTAAAGGATGCAGAAAAGCAGACCAAAAAAGATGTTAAAAAAGCGGTAGACAGTTCTAACAAAGAGGTAAAAAAAGTATTAAAGACTGTAGAAAAAGAAACCGCAGAAACCTTAAAAGAAGTTGATAAAGAGACGGTCGTCAAAGAAGTCGTTAAAAAGACAAAGAAGACCGAAGACAAGGTGGTCAATCCTAAAACATTTTTGGAGGGCTTTTTCAAGGTGCTTGGCAGAGAGGTTGAAATATCCGAGTTGGAGGATGACAACTTTGTAACCTATTCTGTTACCGGCGAGAATCTAGGCGATGTGATAGGCAAGAGAGGAGAGGCGTTTTATGCACTCAACACCCTGCTTTCAACGGTGGCCGGAAAGCAAGGCAAGAAAATCCTGCTTGACATAGACAACTACAAGTCAAAAAGGGAGGAAAGCCTTGCCGGAACGGCTCGCAGGCTTGCAAACAAAGTTGCAAAGACGGGTCGCTACATGAAACTCGAACCGATGAATCCAAGTGAAAGAAGGATAATTCATACAACGCTACAAAATGATGACCGCGTGACCACCCTATCAAAAGGGACCGACCCAAGACGATATGTAATTATCTTTCCAAAGGAATACAAGGACAAAGAATAAAAGGACAGTCAATGTCCTTTTTTATTTTAAATATGGTTGAAAAAGACGAAAAAGGTGCTATAATTTATACATGGAAACAATAGCATGTATTTCTACCCCACTAGGCAAGGGTGCAATTTCAATTATACGCATGAGCGGAAAGAACAGTCTCGCAATCGCCGAGAAAGTTTTTTCGTCACCAAATTTTAATTTTAAATCCCCGACTCCTCGACTTTTAACATTGGGGGAATTTAAACTTGATGAAATTAAAGAAAAATGTATGATGGTCTATTTTAAATCACCATTTTCATATACCGGAGAGGACATTGTAGAATTTCAGGTGCATGGCGGAACTGTTTTGACGCAAAAAGTGCTTGAAAAACTTTTAGAAAATGGGGCGGTTCTTGCCCGACCCGGCGAGTTTTCAAAGAGGGCTTTCGAAAACGGAAAGATAAGTCTGGACGAGGCGGAAAGAATTGTAGACGAGATAAATGCAGAAAGCGAGGGCGAATTGAAGGCTGTTTTGTCGGGAAGTGAATTGAAGGAAAAAATATTATCACTACAAAACAAACTCACCGAACTTCTTGCACAAATTGAGGCAACTTTAGATTATCCAGAAGAGGATTTTGAGGAAGATGCAAAGAAAGAAATCGGGGAAAAGATAAAAAGTATAGCTACTCAACTATCCGACATTTTAAAAACAAGCGAAAATGCGAAGTATTTAAAGGAAGGCATAAACATTGCAATAATAGGTTCGCCAAATGTTGGGAAGTCCAGCCTGCTTAACGCCCTACTCGGCATCAATCGTGCGATAGTAACCAGCATTCAAGGGACAACGCGAGATGCAATAACCGAAAGCCTTTCATACAAAGGGATAAAATTAAATTTCAGTGACACCGCAGGCATACGTGAAACCGCCGACACAATTGAAAAAATTGGAGTTAAGAAAAGTGAAGACTTAATAAAGAAAAGCGATGTTGTATTGTTTCTTGTTGACGGAAGTCGCAAATTAAATGAGGATGACAGGGCGACATATAATAAGGTTAAAAAATATAAACATATAGTTGTTGTAAACAAAAGTGATAAAAAGAGGATTGCAGAAAAATTTGACGAGGAGATAGAGGTTTCGGCACTAAAAAAACAAAATATTGAAAAGATACTTGAAAAAATTTACAGCCTAGTTATCAAAGAGGAGATTGATTTCAACTCCCTTGTTTTGACAAACGAACGACAGTTGAACATCTTAAAAAATGCAGAAAAAATTGCTTATGACATATTGAACAAGAATGAGAGCATGGACGTGATGGCGATGCTAATAAAAAAATTATGGAATGAACTTGGCAAAATAACAGGAGAAAGCGAAAACGAACAGATAATCGACCTGATTTTTTCAAAATTTTGCCTCGGAAAGTAGAAAAAATCGACTCTTGACAAAAGAATGTAAAAGATTTATAATTGTTGTAGCAAATGTTATTTAAAACGAAAGAGGTGTTTTATGAACGGAAATAAAAATAAAAGCATACCAACCAATCGATTTTTATTACCACTATTATTTATCTTCTTTTCAATTATGTTGGAGGTTGTAAACTTTTTATGGCTTGGCTTTAAGACGAATGGCGGAGGATTGCAATTATACCCGACACAGTGGTTATTTAACATAGGAGGAACCATTGCTCTTGCAGGAATAATTTTTATTGCATCAAAAACATGGCTTTCTTTGACATTCTTTTATCTATTTTTAGGTGTTCAATTAGGGATTAACATCGTAAATGCAAATATATTTTATGTTTTTGGAGATATTTTCTCACTAGATTACTTGACGCTTGCAGGCGAGGCGACCGAGGCAATCAAGTTGGAGTTTATTGATTTCGGTTCGATAGCCTTGTATGTGGGGCTGTATACAGTAATTGTTGCAGTAAGCGTTCTTCTTGTAAAGAAAAACAAAACCACCTTTAAAATCAAGGCGGTTTCAAATTGGATATTCGCACTTGCAATTCTTATTTTATGTGAATCGTGCGGAGTTTCTTTGTTTGCGCTTCAGCAAAAAATGGTTGAAGAGACGACTGCATCGACTATAGAAAGTAATGAAAGTTATCTATGGGATAGTTTTCAATTTAAATTAGATGCCTATCGAGAATTTGGATATTATGGATTTTATGTAAAAAACATTTACAACCACATAAAAGGACCAGACGACTTGACGCAAGAGGAAAGTGACCAACTCGTTCAATTTATTCAAGAAGGTGAAACGCATAAAGAGCAGTTGGACAATCGCCTTGCAAATGACAATTTGATAGTAATATTGTGCGAAAGCCATGAATGGTTTGCGTATGACCCATACAACACCCCGTTTATTTGGAACCTACTTACTCAAGACGAGAAGGAGGGAGAAATGGATGTTGACGCCACATACTTTACCAAATATTATGCCGACAATAAAACAAATGTTAGCGAAGGAATAGTTATGGCTGGAAGCATGACGCAAGAATCAAATCTTCAAACATTGGTGTCAAAATATGGATATGACTACAAATACACCCTACCGCGATTGTTTGAAAAGGCACATGAAGGAGAAAGGGTGGAAACCAATTACTTTCATGCAAGTTGGGGAGACACTTATGAACGCGACAGGGATTACAGCGAAGAGGGATATGGATTTAAAAACCTTTACTTCATGGACAAGATAACTCAGCAAAAGAAGAGTGATTCATTCGGAGATTGGACAAGCGATTATCAGTTTACGGAAGAGTTTGCCGACCAAATGGTGCCAAGCAAGGAGCAGTGCGATAAATTTCTTTCGTTTTATGCGACAATCTCTACACATGGACCATATGACAGTTACAATCCGAGATATGAAGAATATTACAACATATTTGATGAAAATTATGAAGAGTTTTCGGATTGGTTTAGCTTTGAGCATCCCGAATTAAACATTGCAAATGAAGACTATTATGCGTTTAGAAGATACAAAGCGTCAGCGATTGATTTTGATAAAACAGTTCAAAAAATATTTGAAGAACTCCAAGAAAAAGATAGGCTAGAAGAAACCACGGTGGTTATGTTTGCGGACCACGACTGCTATTATGAAAACTTGGCGGTGCATCTAAAAGGTATAGACAAAAGAGAGTATTCAAACACCGAAACTCAAAGAGTGCCATTGATAATTTACAATTCAAAATTGCAACCGGGAGAGAAAGATATGTTTTGCAACACCTATGATATCTACCCTGCAATATGTGAGTTGCATGGTTTAGAGTATAATAAAAATTTGATACAAGGATACAACTTGTTCAACGAGGACGAAATTCAAAATTCTTTCTTTGCATCATTCTTAGGCGGGATGTTTAATGATAACTTTTATAGTAAAAACATTGCTTTAATGATACCTTTAAAAGAAACATATACAGATGAGGATATAAAGATATTTAAAGACCATGCGGAGAGATTTTTCAGCCGACAGGGAACTTTAGAAAAGATATATCTACATAATCTGGCAAAATAACGGGAGAAATTATTTCTCCTTTTATTTTTAAACTTTTAAAAATCTTTTGATTTTAAAAATTTATATGTTATAATCAAACAAAAGGAGAAAATTATGAAAGCAGTTGCAATAAAAGACAAAAGATTGTTTGAGATAAAAAACATAAAGGAGCCGGCAAATAATGGCAAAGATGTAATAATTGAAGTCAAAAAAGCAGGAATTTGCGGTTCAGACATACATTATTGGGAAGAGGGTGCACCAAAAGGCCTAGTAATGGGACATGAATTTTGTGGCGTAGTCAAAAAGGTCGGAAGTCGAAGCGACCTTAAGGTGGGCGACCGTGTAACCGCCCTGCCAATCTCCCCTTGTGGCAAGTGCGAGGCTTGTCTTTCTGGCAATGTTCAATACTGCAGAGAAACTTGGACAAATGCGACAGGGCTAAGCCTTTCTCATCCCGGTGGATTTACCTCAACCATTGCACTTAGACCAGACATGGTGATTAAAGCCCCTGCTGGACTAAGTGATGAAGAGGTTGCAATGACCGAACCTACAGCGGTCGGTTTGCACGCTGTAAACCTTGCAAATATTAAAATTGGTGACAAGGTTTTGGTGATTGGAGCGGGCATAATCGGACTTGTAAGTGCTATGTTTGCCAAACTTAATGGTGCAGAATATGTGGCAATTTCAGAAACTAATTCGGCACGAGGCAAGAAGGCTGTGAAACTTAAGGTGGCGGACGAATGGCTTAATGCCTTGGATAAAGATTTTGTAACAACAGCATTAACAAAAAGTAATGGAGGATTTGATGTTGTAATTGAATGCTGTGGAAACTCCCCTGCTGTTTCAAGTGCGGTTATGGCGGTAAAACCGGGAGGAACTGTAGTCCTAGTAGGAGTGTCGTTAAAACCGATAAGTTATCCAAGTGCGGTATCAGTTATGGGTGAGCAAACCTTAAAAGGCGCGATTGCATACACAAAAGAAGAATTTGCTATGTGTCTTGACCTGATGGCAAAAAAGATTATTGATGTTAAGAAATTCGTTTCTAAAACGATTGGGTTAGATGGCGTGCAAGGAGCGTTCAAAGAACTGACCTCAGGAAAAACTTCTTGTATAAAAATAATGGTTGACCCTAAAAAGTAGGAAACTGTTAAAAAAATAGAAAAAAACAACCTTTTTAATAAAAATTTAATAAATTTTTAAATATTATAAAATATTTTTTCGTAAGATATCAGCAGGCGAAAAAATATTTTTTTACTTTTTTATATTGTTTTTATTTTTTTAGATAAACAAAAACAATAAAAATCCCCCTATATTCTTTCTTAGGTTGGTGAATAAGTTGGCTATGCTTTGAACAAACATACAAGCAAGGCAACCGAAAATTTTAGTAAAGCATGAAAATTTTCGAATTTTTGTCGAAAATCTATAAAATTTGCTAAAATTTCTTTATTTTTCTTTTGTTTTATGCTATTATATAGTAGATAATGCGAGGTACTATGGGAAAAATAATTTCTTTTGCCAACCAAAAGGGAGGTGTGGGAAAGACTACAACTTGTATAAATCTTTCAGCATATGTTGCTGCAATGGGAAAGAAAGTTTTGGTAGTCGACCTTGACCCCCAAGGCAATGCAACAAGTGGGCTTGGTATAGATAAAGAAAAAGAACTTAAAACTGTTTATGATTTGATTTCTGGCGATTCGACAGCAGAAGAGGTTGTAAAACAGACGGTTATAGACGGACTTGATATTTTGCCGTCAACGGTTGACTTGGCTGGGGCAGAACTTGAAATGGTTGAGATGCCGCAAAGAGAAAAAATCATGAAAGGCATACTAGAACCACTAAAGGATAGTTATGATTTCATAATGATTGACTGTCCGCCATCGCTTGGACTCATAACGGTAAACGCCTTAACGGCTTCAGACAGTGTGATTATCCCAATGCAATGTGAATACTACCCTCTTATGGGGATAACTCAATTGATGAACACTATAAGGCTTATTAAATTTCATTTAAATCCAAACATTGATGTTGAGGGTGTTGTTATGACAATGAAAGACAAGCGTTCTAATCTAACAAATCAAGTCAGTGATGAGATTATAAAGTTCTTTGGGAAAAAAGTGTTCTTTACATATATCCCAAGAAATATAAGGCTAGCAGAAGCTCCAAGTCATGGTGTGCCTATTCTTTTATACGAGCCTTCATCTAAGGGCGCAGAGGCATATCTAAGCTTAGCCGAGGAGTTTTTGGATAGAAATAAGGTAAAATACAAACAAATCACAAACGAAACTAAAATAAAGTTAAGGAGGGATTCAAATGACGACTAAAAAAGGATTGGGACGTGGTCTGGAGTCTTTGTTCGGGTTCTATGATAATGTAGAAGAACCTCAAGACACCACCCCGACCGCAAAAGAAAACAAGGGAGTTGTAGAAGTTAATATTAACAAAATATCGCCAAACCCAAATCAACCGCGAAAGAATTTTGACCAAGAAGCGTTGCAAGAATTGGCAAATTCTATTAAGGTGCATGGTGTAATCCAGCCGCTTGTGGTAAACAAGAAAGGTGACGGATATATGATAATAGCCGGAGAGCGAAGATGGCGTGCCTGCCGTCTTGCTGGAGTGACAAGTATACCGGTAATTGTTAAGAATTATACTGAAAAGCAAATTAAAGAAATTGCACTTATTGAAAACCTTCAACGTGAAGACTTAAATCCTATTGAAGCGAGCCGTGCGATTAAGCAGTTAATGGATGAATATAAATTGACGCAAGAGAGCGTGGCTGAAAGAATAGGGAAGAGCCGTTCAAACATCACGAATACATTAAGATTGTTGTCGCTCTCTCCTGAAGTTGTAGAGATGATTGAGAAAAATAGGCTTTCTGCCGGACATGCAAGAGCGTTAGTGGTTGTAGAAGATGCAAATGCACAAATTAGGCTCGCAAAGCAGGCGTGCGATGGCAAGATGAGTGTGCGCGAGTTAGAAAAAGCGGTAAAAATATTTTTAAACCCAGGCAAAACAAAGCCGGTGGCAAAAGAACAGTCTATAGAACTTAAAGAACTTATAACGGATATGCAAAGAGTGTTTGCGACAAAGGTGTCTGCGATAGGCAATGATAACAAAGGCAGAATATATATAGATTATTATTCAAGAGACGATTTGGATAGGTTGTCGGATTTAATAGAACTTCTAAAGAAAAAAGAAATTACATTAGGAGATTTGAGAAATTATAATAAGCGACATAAAGATTAAGCGGGATTGTCCCGCTTTTATTTAACGGTAATGTTTCACGTGAAACATTACCATATTTAATATTTGGCAGAAGTTACAATTTATATCAAGTCAAAATGTTTCACGTGAAACATTTTGACTTTTGTTTCTTGCTGTTTAGTCAAATTTTGAACTGATTTTTGGTGGTGCATATGGGGTTCAGGCGTTTATGGGCATAAAAATGCTACAAATCAATATAGCCACTATTTCAAAATTTGTAATCATCATTGTCAGATAAAACTTTAAGCAAAAGATTGAGAATGTGACTCACCCGTGTGTCGCTTGTCGAATTATCTCTGCTTCTGTTTCACGCCTTA